>CANRAN010000058.1 GCA_947628595.1 uncultured Clostridia bacterium
CTCCTTTGATAACAAAAAAGCCGACAACCCCTGTATCACATAATACAGAAGTCATCAGCTTAATAAGCGGTTTTGGTGTCAATGCACCACGGGAGACATTCATTCCCGATATTCTTCTTTACCTAATTATAGAGTAAGCATTAGAATTTGTCAATATGCCATTTAGTGAAACATATCTACATTAAGTAAAAACCTACCCTGCATAAATATTTTTTAACCGTTTAATAATTGATGAAATTAAGATATCAAATTCTCCATCTCGCCAACGAGAAATTCTATGAATTCGTTATGTTTTATAAGTTTGCATCCCGGTTTCCCTTACTTACTCAAATTACAATATAATATACACTTATAAGTCCATAATTGCAAGCCCAAACGGATATTAATTTTTACTGTATTTCTGTTTATAATAGATTACAGAGTATATTTTAGAAATGGGCGGATTATATGGAAATGGGGAAAAAGCTTCGTATGCTGAGAGAAAAAAGAAATATGACTATATACCGCCTTACGCAGATAACCGGTATATCCGGTCACCACATCAAGGGCATAGAAGAAGGTACAAGACAACCTACAATCGAAACACTGCAAAAGCTCCTCACCGCTTTAGGTACAACACTTGTTGAGTTTTTTAATAATAATGAACAATGCACATATCTTTCGGAAAATGAAAGAAAGCTTATTGATAATTTCAGAAGCTTGTCTGAAAGCAAAGCACAGGTGCTGCTTATTATCAGCAGTGCTTTGAACGACTGAGAGTTCTCCACTAAAATTAAAATTCCATCTGTATAACCAATCGGGAATAACGGACGGAATTATTTTTTCATTCTGAAAATAATTGACAAACAACAAACAAAATTAATAGTAAACAATCAGTCAATAATGGTCTTATTCTGGTATGTTAATTGCCCCATGTGAAACACCACAATATCATATATATTGCCTGACAACAAGAAAATGTTAAATCATATGTAGATACAAAACTAACCGTACCTAATATCTATGTTATTTGAATTTAATCCATCAGATGTTACTTCTTCCCTACATGTCATGTCATCCTGTGGAGCGTAAGTTAAATTTGGGATGATTGTTCTGTTGGATGCAGCAAACATTAGCTTTGCTCTACAAAATTGTTTAAATCACATAACGAAATAAAGCTACATAATTATTGATAAACATATTACTGTCACCATTTTGTTTTTCATAAAACAATCCCCACCTTTAATTAGTTATATTGAGAACTCAACTGAGAAAATCTATTGATTTTTACACTTTCATGTGCTAAAATATTATAGTATTAAATTATTTTTACGGGAGGCATAATAATGAACCCGAAAATCAGAAATTCTAATACCGATGCATTATTTCAGGCAATACTTACACTTGAAAACATTGATGAATGTTATAAATTCTTTGACGATCTCTGCACGGTACCCGAAATAAAGGCTATGGCACAGAGGTATGTTGTTGCCAAAATGCTTAGTGAAGGTGAGATATATAATGATATTGTAAGAGATACAGGTGCAAGCACGGCAACAATAAGCAGAGTAAACCGCTCCCTCAATTACGGCAGTGACGGATATAAGCTTACATTTGAACGACTGAAGGGAGAAAGTAAATGACCTATTCCTTTTTTTCCGAATATTATGACGGTCTTACGGAAAATGTCGGCTACAAGGAAAGAGCGGATTATCTTGTGGAGCTTTGCCGCCGACATAATCATCAGTGGGGTACTACCCTTGATCTTGCCTGCGGTACGGGAAGTCTTACATTGGAGCTGTATAAAAGAGGTATAGACATATTCGGTGCAGACGCTTCCTGCGATATGCTGTCTGAAGCCCAGCGGAAATCATATGAAAGTGATGCGAAAATTCTATATATTTGTCAAAAGATGCAGGAGCTTGAATTGTACGGAGGAATAGACACCTGTATATGTACGCTTGACAGTATAAATCATCTTACAAAACCGGATGACGTAAAAAGAACCTTTAATAATATTGCAAAATATATGACAACCGGGGGACTATTTGTATTTGATGTAAATACTGTGTATAAGCACAGGGTTATACTTGGAAATAATTGCTTTATTTATGATACAGACGAGGTATTCTGTTCGTGGCAAAATGCGCTTGATGAAAAAACGGATACGGTGCGGATAATACTTGATTTTTTCGTCCCGGAGGGTGGAGTATATAAAAGGGAATGTGAGGAATTCTGCGAGAGGGCGTATTCAGACAGTGAGCTTACCGATTGGTTAGTTGAAACCGGCTTTGAGGTAAGGGCAATATATGATGATATGACATTTCAAAAACCAAAGGAAATTTCTGAAAGAAATTTTTTTGTTGCAGAAAGGATTTAGGCTTAGGGAGATTATATGTGTAGAATTATAAGATGTATTACTTTAGACGGAGCCGTTGTTATATCGGCGGCGGAAACCTCCGATATCGTATTCAAGGCTTCCAAGATACACAGAACCTCACCTGTTGCGACCGCGGCACTCGGCAGACTTCTGACGGGCTGCTCCATAATGGGTGCACAGCTGAAACAGAAGGACGCTTCAATTACACTGAGGATAAACGGAGATAACGGGGCAACGGGTGCTGTTATAGCTGTAAGCGACAGCAGAGGAAATGTCAGGGGATATGTACAAAATCCTTCCTGCCCGACAGAGTATTATCCGAACGGAAAGCTTAATGTCGGGAAGGCTGTGGGAAATACAGGTGTGCTTAACGTTATGCGTGACTATGGAACAGGCGAGCCGTATATAGGGACCGTACCGCTTGTTTCCGGAGAAATAGCTGAGGACATTACAAGCTATTATGCAACAAGCGAACAGATACCAACGGTGTGTGCATTGGGTGTACTTCTTGATAAGGAAAGTCACGAAGTGTTGCTCTCAGGCGGATTTTTGCTTCAGCTTCTTCCGGGGGCGGACAATTCCACAATAACACAGATAGAGAAGAATATTGAAAAGCTTGAGCCTGTAACAACAATGCTTGCAAAGGGTATGGATATAAAGCAGATATGTGATGCGGCACTTGAGGGCTTTGAGGTCGAGGTACTTGACGAAATGCCAATCGACTATATCTGCGGCTGCAGCAGGGAAAAGGTCAAAAGGGCATTTATGCTGCTTAGTGACGAGGATATAAGGGAGAGTGCGAGTGAAAAGGGATATGCAGAAGCAAACTGTCATTTCTGCAATAAGGTTTACCGCTTTAATAAGGAGGAGCTTGAAAATATCATCCAAGAGAAGCATAAGGATGATAAATAGGATTAACAGCACATTTGTCCGGAATTACAGATTAATTCCGGACAAATGATTTTCATTGGTATTTATTCTCTATAATTCTTATAATATCATCTGCGGAATATTTTATTCCCGAACCGCCGCATGAATGCGGTATAAGTTGAGCGAGGGAATTGACACCGCAAAGTGAATATAATCCTGCCAATAGATACATCTCGTCAAGGTCCTCATCAATGAGTGAAAAATATTTCCGGGGAAACTCACAGTAATAGTCGGTTATAATATTTCCCGTCACAGTGGATGACGGCGGATATATTGTGAATATTATGTTACTCGAAACGGTCGGCAAGGCTCTCTTTATTATTGTCGGAGCGATAATAATATCACACGGGCAAAGGGCGGATATATCATTACTGACAGTAAATAATGCACCTCTGCTTTCAGCAATCCTTTCGGATTCGTTTTCATAAAATCTCGGCATATCACTCACAACAGTAAGGCTTGTGCAATATGAAAGAAGTCTTTCGGCAAGTGACGGATTTTCTGCGTTGGGGTCATAATATGAAATTTTTATTTTTGCAGGATCAATATCAGCCTTTTTAAGAATATCACATATAAAATTATCAAGCATAATTTTTTTATAAATGATACCTGTAAATCTTTTAAGCCTTGAGCCTTCAAGGGGTATTCTCCTATCGCACAGTATGGTTTTCCTTTTTCCTATACAGCAGTTATAAAGCTTATCATATTTTATACTCCCTCTGCGAAGAATATAATTGATATAATTGACTTCAATATCTCCACACCTGCGAAGCTCTGTTTTCAACTGATAGGGCTTAAATACAGAAAGAAGCTTCTCCCCTATGCCCGAATTTTTTTCATTTGTAATTTTAAGTACCGTGAGCATTGAACCACCCTTTTTCTTTTTTAATATAACTATGAGAAATCAGCTTAAAAAAGAACTCGAAAAACGGGCAACCGTTTCCGATTACCCGTAATTAGTTATATTAAAGCTTGTATATCATCAGCGGTTTGATTCTGAGCTTTCGCTTCCGCTTGCTGTATTTCCCATACCACCGGCAGCACTTTCGGCACCTTCACCTATATCGTCAATCGCACTGCCGGTGCCCTCGCCTATATCATCAGCGGCATTACCTACACCATCACCGATATCTCCGATTGCACCGCCTACACCGTCACCGATATCCTCCACCGCACTGCCTACACCGTCGCCGATATCCTCGACAGCACTGCCTACATCCTCACCCATATCTCCGACAGCATCTCCTGCCTTTGAAGCAAGGCTTTCCCTACTGTTCTCGGCAGGTGTATCGTCATCCCCGATTATGCCGTTCTCGTCAGTAACAGTACCATTGTTTTTCTGTACATCGGTTGCTCCCTCTGAAACGGTAGACTGAGTATTATTATTCGATGCCTCGGGCTTATCGTTTGTATTGTTTTTGCAGGCTGCAAAGCAAGTACAGATTGCAGCCGCTGCCAATAATGAAATTGCTATTCTTTTCATGAAGATTTCTCCTTTGATGTATTTTTTTCAAAAATATTATAACCTGTTTTTTAAACTATATTCAGAATTACATTACTTTGCGGTAAAATTTAATATTATGTATTCTTTATAAAATTTTTGTAATATATATTGCTATTTTATAGAAAATTATGTAAAATAAATTTAAAGAAAGATATGGGGGTCGTATTATGGCAAATACTGTAATAACAATAGCAAGAGGATACGGAAGCGGCGGCAGAACAATAGGTAGATTAATTGCCTCAAAAATGAACATTTCATTTTATGACCGTAATCTGTTATATCTCGCCTCAGACAAGAGCGGAGTGGATCTGGAGTATTTTCTAAAGCATGACGAGGCTCCGGCAAAACAGAGCTTTTTTGAAAGGCTAAGTAATCTTTCGACTAAAAACGTACCTCCGGAAAGCGGCCGTTTCAAATCCCATATGGATATTTTTAAATACCAGAGTGATATAATAAGAGAGCTTGCAAGGAAAAGCGATTGCGTCTTTATAGGAAGATGTGCCAACCACACTCTTAAGGACAGCGGTTGTAAGCTTGTAAGAGTATTTATCTGGGCACCGCATAATAAGTGTATTGAAACGATAATGAACAAATTTTCGGTAACAGAAGCGGAAGCCGACAAAACTATAAGGGATATAGATAAGCACCGCTCAGAATATTACAAATACTATACAGGAAATGAATGGGAGGACATAAGAAATTACGACATAAGCGTGAATACTGCCGAGTATGATTACGAATCGGCGGCAAACCTTATTTGCCGTATCGCATCGGTATTCTGAAAAATAAAAGAAAATCCGCATTTACAGGACAGGTAGCAGATATTCTGTCCTGTATTTTATTTTATTAAATATTTATCGAATTACGATAAATATTTATTGACAAATCAATAAATGCGTGTTATAATCCAAATATAAAACCAATGGAGGGAAAACATATGAATCAAAATGGGCTTGCAAAATGGCTTAAATTTATTATTATCGGCATCGGCTTATGCGGACTTGTAATTTACTTCCTTTTACTTCCGCATTTCGGAATGGATCTTGTAGAAGAAAATCCGGATTTATCCCACTGCTTCTATCCTTGGCTTATCTTTCTATGGCTTACGGCTGTACCGTGTTATGTTGTACTTGTGCTCGGGTGGAGAATATCGGGAAATATCGGAAAGGATAATTCCTTTTGCGAAGAAAATTCAAGACTCCTCAAATGGGTATCTATTCTTGCGGCGGCAGACAGTGCTTTTTTCTTTATAATGAATGTAGTATATTTCTTTTTGGGTATGAATCATCCCGCTGTATTGCTTGCATCATTAATCATAACATTTATCGGTACAGCTATAACCGTTACAGCCGCCGCATTATCGCACCTTGTACTTAAGGCCGCCGGCTTGCAGGAACAAAGCGACCTGACAATATGAGGTGAGAATATGGAGGGTGAAATTATTATTAATATTGATGTAATGCTTGCAAAAAGAAAAATGAGTGTGACTGAGCTGTCGGAAAGGGTTGGCATTACACTCCCGAATATATCGGTTCTTAAAAACGGAAAAGCAAAGGCTATAAAAATATCAACACTTGCAAAACTTTGCGAGGCTCTTGATTGTCAGCCGGGAGATATATTGGAGTATCGTCATGCCAAAATATGAAATATATAGGTTTTATTTATGGTGATTTTTGTATGTTACAAACGTTTTTAAGTACAATAATTGAGTTTTTTTCTTTTATAGAGAGTTTGTGTTTTTTGGTTTTTTTTGCGGTTGTGATTTTAAAGCCACCGATAGCAGTAACAGTGTTGAATTTTTATTATCTGATAAAAATTCCGAAAGAAGAAAGAGCCAAAAAAATATCACTGATATCTGCAATCTTAACTATTACAGTAGGTTTATTTGATACCTATTTTTATTTGGGGGTGTGTTGCGATGTTACATCAGCAGATTGGAATAAACCAATTTATAATTTTCAACTGCATACCCCGATATCGTCGGAACACTTGCCTGTTATTATAGTTTTAGCTGTTTTTTCGGTTATTGCATATTTCATATTATATGCCGTAAAAGTTGACAAAACTCCGCCTCTTGTTACGGTTATACTGATTGCCTTTGTATATATCGGTATGATTCTTGCAATATTATGGACAATACAAATAACATCACTTGATCTTATAGATTTTTTCATTTTGGCAGTATATCCTTTTAATCTTGTTTTGATCGGTGTCGGACTTATCAGACAAAAGCTTATTGAATATAAAGAGTTTATCGTAGAAAACGGATTAAGAAACGAAAATCTTGGTAAACTCTATATGAAACTTATGAATGTTGCAAAAATGCCGATTTATGCTTTCATATTTGTATTTCCTATTATAGGTGCAGTTATATGTATATTGCTTCTATTCGGTCAGCGGCCTGATTCAATAATACAGGCATGGACTCAGACGAGTGACTGGACCTTTTCAATGGAACAGGCTCCGCCTAATTTATATTATGATGGGCATTACCTATGCACGGTTGCGGCAGGAGGACATAAAAAAGTAGTGAAGCCACAGCGTGAGGGCATACGACATGGACACAGAGTATTGGTAAACAGACAATTATGTGTAGCTAATGCATTTGAACAACTGCTTGAAGATAAAACACCACGTTTCCATAGAGCAGTACGCAGATTTTATGATAAATACGGTTTTCCTGCTGCAAAGCTTATCAAAACCTCATTTGCGGCGGACATTGTATATATTATAATGAAGCCGTTGGAATGGATTTTCCTTGCCGTTTTATATATGTTTGATGCTGACCCCGAAAGAAGAATTGCGGTGCAGTACCTTCCGGAAAAGGACAGGGAAAGTCTGCTTTACGCTATTGACTCAGGAGTCAGGGTTTGGAAAAATGAAATTAAAAACTACGACTAAGATTTTCGACCGGATATGCTATTTCGTACTTATTATACTCTATTTAATACCTTGTTTATTCATTTCTATGAGTCCTATCAGATTTATTATCCCACCATTAATTACAATAATAAATATATAATCTTATAATAATTCCTAAAAATAAAAAATCAAGCAATATGTTATTCTTCTATTCAATCATTACATTGTCAATACATTGATATATTTAAATCCTGCTTGTTTTATATTGCCTTTTTCGTCAGAAAAATATATAATTATGCTAATGCTTATAGCAGATAAAACAGAAAAGGAATGATATAATATGAGTTATTTCATGGAAGCGGATTTACACGGTCTGACACGTACTGAGGCTAAACAAAGACTCGATGATATACTGAAAAGACTTCCTGCCGACGTGGG
>CANRAN010000059.1 GCA_947628595.1 uncultured Clostridia bacterium
AGGAGACAGCTGATAATTCGATAACCGACACAAAGGCTGAGGAAACAGCCGATAATTCGACAGTCGAAACAAAGGCTGAGGAAACAGCCGATAATTCGACAGCCGGCACAAAGGCAGAGGAGACAGCTGATAATTCGACAGCCGACATAAAAACCGAGGAGACAGCTGATAATTTCACAGCCGACAGCAGTACAGAAGAAAACAGTAATTCCGAGAATAACTCCGACAGCGAGATTTGGGGTAACATTGATAATAAACCGGGGGCGACTGTTATGACAGGGGCAGATAATGAAAATATGAACACAGGCAGCGGGGAAACCCACCATGCCGAAACACCCGAACCGCTCGTACCTGAGTTTATATTCGAGCGTGACAGTGGTATAGTATTTGAAAGGGCAATTTCACCGGCAAATAACTATACCGGAAATATTACACCGCTTACCACTATACCAAAACTTGAAAGCGTTAATGCACACGATTACAATAAGCAAATAGAGGAAATACGTAAACAGTCCGTTGAAAATCATAACAAGCAGCCTGAACCACAGACTGAAATTGTTCAGCCCCCGATGGTCGAGGAGCAGCCAATATACTATCCCGAAGATAACGACGATACACTTGACCCGTTTGCTCCCGGCAGCGGAGAAATGACCCTTAAGGAAATAGATAAAAAAAGTACCCCAAAATTTAAGGACAGATTAAAGAAATCCCTTGGAAAAATCTTTTCCGCCGGTGACGACGAAAAGTAAATAAAGGTGATAAAATGAATGATATACTTATAAAAAACGCACATATCATTGATCCCGAAAATTCGAGGAATGAACTCGGTGATATATTTATAAAGGACGGCAAATTTGCCCCTTTGGAACTTGTGGACGAAAATACACAGGTTATTAATGCAACCGGTTTTTTTGCCGCCCCCGGACTTGTTGATCTCCATGTACATCTGCGTGATCCCGGTCAGACACATAAGGAGGACATAATAACCGGCTGCAAAGCTGCAGCAGCCGGGGGGGTTACAAGTCTGCTGGCAATGCCTAATACAGAGCCAACGGTCGATACACCGGAAACCGTAAAGTATATTCTTGACAAGGCAAAAAATGCGGACGCACACGTTTATGTTGTCGGTGCGATAACCAAGGGACTTAAAAGCCATGAGCCAACCGATATTGATGAGCTTTACCGTGCCGGTATATCCGCTCTTTCCGATGACGGCAGACCTGTGGAGAATACGGTGATAATGGCTGATGCAATGAAAAATGCCGCAAGTCTCGGCATACCCGTAACGGCGCATTGCGAGGATCCTTATCTTGCCGGCGGCAAGATAAATGAGGGTGAAATATCAGAAAAGCTCGGTGTCAGGGGTATGCCCCGTGCCGCTGAGGATGCGGGTACGGCAAGAGAAATTGCCCTTGCGGCAGCATATAATGTACCCATACATATATGTCATGTCAGCACATATACTTCTGCTGACATGATAAGAGCCGCAAAGCGTTCCGGAGTAAGGGTAACTGCGGAAACTGCTCCGCATTATATCATGCTTACCGAAAATGAGCTTTTGAAAATGGATGCGGATTACAGAATGAATCCCCCTCTCCGCACCGAGCGTGACAGGCTTGCAATGGTGGAGGCACTTTGTGACGGAACAATAGATGTAATTGCAACCGATCATGCTCCACATACACCCGAAGAAAAAACGGATTTTGTTTCCGCTCCCAATGGCTCGATCGGAATGGAAACCTCCTTTGCCGCAGCATATACCGTGCTTGTAGCAGGAGGCTTTATGAAGGAGGATGAGCTTATCAGGAAAATGTCATGCAATCCCGCAAAAATACTCGGAATAGAAGCCGGTTCAATTACTATCGGTAAACCTGCCGATCTTATGCTGTATAAGCAGGAGGAATGGATAGTGGAGCCTGATAAGCTGCACGGGAAATCAAAAAATACCCCATTTAAGGGACTTACACTTTCCGCAAAGGTAAAGCTCACTGTTTGCGGAGGAAAAATTGTGTTCAATGAAATTTAATTATAACGGAGGAAAACAAAATGTCATTTGACAGACTTATTCAGAAAATCAGAGAAAAAAATAATCCTACGGTGGCAGGACTTGACCCTAAGCTTGATTATATCCCCGAATATATCAAGGAAGAAGCATATAAGAAGTATGGAAAAACGCTTGAGGGTGCTGCTGAGGCATTATTTCAATTCAATAAGGGGCTTATAAATGCACTTTGCGATATTGTTCCCGCAGTCAAGCCACAGGCTGCATACTATGAAATGTACGGCTGGCAGGGTGTTCGTACACTTGCAAAAACAATAGAATACGCAAAGAAAAAAGGTTTGTATGTAATTACAGATGCCAAGCGTAATGATATAGGTGCAACAATACAGGCTTATTCTGCTGCCCATATCGGAAAAACTGATATCGAAGGTGAAAGTGTGGAAGCCTTTGGTGCAGATGCGCTTACCGTGAACGGTTATCTCGGAACAGACGGAATAAGACCGTTGCTTGATATCTGCAAAGCTGATGATAAGGGAATTTTTGTGCTTGTCAAAACCTCTAACCCATCCTCGGGGGAATTACAGGATAGGAAGCTTGATGACGGTCTTACAGTATGTCATACTGTCGGAGATATGTGCGAAAACTGGGGTAAAGATACCGTAGGAAGGACGGGTTATTCTGCTGTGGGTGCGGTTGTGGGTGCAACATATCCCGAGCAGCTTGGCGAACTGAGAAAAGCCCTCCCCCATACCTTTTTCCTTGTTCCCGGCTATGGTGCACAAGGCGGCGGAGCAAAGGATGTTGCCCCTGCATTTGACGAAAATGGTATTGGTGCAATAGTAAATTCCTCAAGGGGAATTATGTGTGCATGGAAAAAAGAGGATTGCGATCCGACAGAATATGCACAGGCAGCAAGGAGAGAAGCTATTCGCATGAGGGACGAAATTGTCACCTGTATCGACTAACCCATTAGGAGGTGCGAAGTATGCCGAGAACAGCCATAGCAACCAATGACGACAGTGGGATAACACAAGCTGAGGCTGATTCCCTCGGTATATACCTTCTTCTGATGTCTTTCACGATGAACAGAGGAGAACACAGAGAGAAAATTGATATTTTCCAGAAAGAATTTTATAAAATCCGGATGCGAGAGCATTAATAACACAACCGGATAAGGATGAATTTTCACAGCCTTGGGATAAAGCTCCTGAGAAACATAACGAGGTAGAGTAATATATCTATAAATTTATGCATAAAAAAGGGACTTGCATAGATAAGCCTAACACGCTTATCCGACAAGTCCCATTTTTAACGTTATGCTTTTTCAATTTTGTATCCTAATTTTGTAATTAATTTCAGTGTTTCAAGTACTGTTTTGCGGTCATATTCCTTTTCGCTGTCGGGCAGCTCATTATACGGTACAAGGCAAGGTGTTTCTTTCCTTTTATCATCCCTTAGAGCACCGTATGTCCAACCCTCGGCAATTCTTCCAACAGACCACACATCATGAACATTTTCAGATATTTTTTCAGTCAACTCCAATAGTTCCCTCGATAGTTCTATATCACTCGTATCAATAGGCTTAGGTTTATACATAAATATTCCCCCAAAATAAGATAAAATAAATCTCCTTATTTTTATATATACAAAAAACAGCGAAAATATATCCTCATGCTCTTGAATCAAGATACACTATATATTCGTCAAGTGTCATATTCATTGAACGCATTTTTGTGGCACTATCCACCCCCACATACCTGAAATGTGTAGGATCGAATTCAAAGCCTGTATCACTTTCCTTACCCTGCGGATATCTCAATATAAACCCGTATTTTATGGAATTTTTGTATAACCATAAATATTCCGCACTTTCGGAAAAGCTGCTGTCATCGGACGAACCGAATCTTACGGAAAGACCGCTCTGAAATTCCGAATGATCCTCCATAGGAACTGTTTTTTCCGCTTCATCCAACGCTCTTGCCTCTACGTAGCCCTCACGAGCCATAAGCCGCCTTACTTCGTCCATATACAGCTCATGCTGAACCTCTGCGGATACGTAGCCTCCGCTTATTTTGAGCGAAATTCCATCACTCTCCGCCGCCTCAAGCATTTTTTCCAAAGACGGCACAATGCTCCTGTCGAACTCATATCCCCCATAAGATACAAGATTAATCTTATAATCTGACGGAAGAGGATTATCGGGGGATATAAGCATCAATAATTTTGCCTCATCCTCACTATCCTTCACAGTGCTGCTGACTTGAACCGTGCTTTGTTCATTAACTACTCCGAACATTGATTTATACTGATTTATACATATAATAAGCACAAGAACTATTATTGCTATTATAAGTATCGGCAATATGACCATTGCACTTTTTAAACCGTTGATATCCTTTTCATTCATGGAAAAACCATAGCTTTGTATATTGCCATGTTTTTTGGGTTTACGATTATTTTTGCTTTTCTTCCCGAGTGTAGATTTAACCGTAATAATATCGTCTTTCTTCATCCTCTCACCGCCTTATGCATTAATGCTTGTTTCTACATTTTAACATATACAGACATGATTTTTCAAGACACTGCAAATAAATGATACAATTTATTGTACAGTTCATACAAACACAATTAAAAAATACACTGAAAATAACCGCAGTAAAAATACAAAACCATTACTTAATTAAACCCGAAATAAAGTACCCATCAGGTTATTAATTTATATAAATGCATAAATCAATCGTACACCGTCACCCCATTTGTATCATCTTGTCTATGCATTTCCTTGCTTTTGTTATAGTCTCATCGTCAAGGAAAATTTCTTCTCCGCCATTGCCCTTGACACAATTAAGAACATCAATCAGCGTGGTGGATTTCATATTCTTGCAAATAAGCCCCTGCGACAACGGATAAAACCTCTTGTCTGGACATTCATATTGCAAATGCTCGGAAATACTGTTTTCCGTTCCTATTATAAATTCTTTCTTATCCGAATTTTTGGCATAATTTATAATTCCCGATGTTGAACCGACATAGTCCGCCATTGCAACAACAGCGGGTATACATTCCGGATGTACAAGCATTTCCGCATCCGGGTGAAGTCTTTTTGCAAGCTCCGCATCTCTCTTCGTTACAGCCGCATGAACAGGACATCCACCCTGTAAGAGCTTTATATTCTTATCGGGAAGCTTAGCGGCAACATAGGATCCAAGGTTACAATCGGGAATAAAAAGTATATTCCTATTCTCTATTTTTCCTACTATCTTTACAGCACTTGATGAAGTAACACAAACATCGCATACTGTCTTAAGCTCCGCTGTGGTATTTATGTACGCAACAACCGTATAATCGGGGTACATTTCCTTTATTCCCTCAATAAGCTCCTTGTCCATTTGCTCCGCCATAGGACAGCCTGCAACAGGGCTTGAAAGTATTACCCTCTTTTCCGGAGAAAGCATTTTTACCGTTTCCGCCATAAACCTTACCCCGCACATTAGCACTGTCTTGTTTGGAACAGTTGCAGCCTGCTTGCTCAATGCGTATGAATCCCCGGTAAAATCCGCAATCTCAAGAATATCATGCGACATATAGCTGTGTGCAAGTATACATATATCATTTTCCTTTTTTAATCTTATTATTTCATCCTGTGCTTCCCTTACAGTCATAATCATCTTCTCCATATTTCTTATATCTCATCAAAACTCGCCGCCACTAACAAAAATGACAAGTTTAAAATGAAATTTGACAAGTTTTCTTGACATCCATCTTACTTTATGCTAAACTTTATGAGGGATAAGTTATTCTTTTTTGAATACAGATTTCGGTGCACCGCATATTGGGCAAACCCAATCATCAGGCAGCTCCTCAAACGGAACAAGCTCATCACTGTATTCGTATTTGCAGATATTACATACGTACTTTTCTGTTTTTTCTACCTCCTCCTCAATATAGGTAGGAGCATATTTCGGGGACTTTCCCTTTATAACATTACGGTAGTAATCATACGTCATTGGCTTACCGTTGATCTTCTCACTCCCTGCTCTCGGCTCGGCAATAAAGATAGTATGTGTAACGGTTTCCACAACATTTACTACCTTGCATAAAAACCAACAGCAGATATTCTCCTGAATAACGGGTGCGCCCTCTCTGAGAATCTTATATTTTACATTGGCAAGCTTATCTGTATCTCTGCCCGAGGTATAGCCAAGCGCTCCGATAGCAGTACCTGTGGTATCCTCCGACAATACACTGACAGTAAATTCACCGTATTTCTTTATACATTCGTTTGTATAGTTGTTATGATTGATGCTCACCGCTATCGTCATAGGCAGGGATGAAATCTGCATCACTGTATTTACTATACAAGCATTTGGAGCCCTGTCCCCACGCACACCAATGGCAAACATACCATAGGAAAGCGAAGAAAGTATCTTATCATACATTTTAATAACCCCTTCCCAAAAGAATTACTCTTTCGTATAAATCTTAGCTATATAATACCATAATCCCATCGATTTTACAAGAATAATTTGTATATTATATTGTTTTAAAATCAAAAAACGTCTCAGTCGGACTACGGAATATTAATATATATCCCGCAGCCCGAAAGAAGTTAAGCTTGCCTATACGGATTTTATAATAAACAGAATAATACCGTACAATACTGAGGCAACTGTGCCATATACTATAACGGGTCCTGCTATGATGAACATCTTTGCACCAAGCCCGGGAATATAGCCCTCACTTTTGAATTCCATGGCAGGAGATGCCACTGCGTTGGAAAATCCTGTTATCGGAACGAGTGTTCCGGCTCCTCCGAGCTTTGCAATATTGTCATACCAGCCAAAGGCTGTAAACAATGCTGCCAAAAATACAAGGGTTACACTTGTAAGACAGCGTGCATCCTTGATATCGTAGCCTAAAAGACCGTAGCTGTCCGTTATTGCCTGACCGATTATACATATAAGACCCCCGATAAAAAAAGCCCCAAGACAATCTCGTAATATACGACTGTTCGGAGAAGCTTTTTTTACCATAGAGGAATATTCTTCAATGGTTACATTCATAAATAATACATCCCTTTATATGGTTTTTAATTATTTTTCCATACAAAAGATTTTTTATACATATCACCTGTAAAAAATAATAAAATTGATTTTTAAATTCAAAGGTTGTGTTTTCTTGAAAGAAATTTATCTTGATAACAGTGCAACAACAAGAGTTTGCCGTGCGGCTGCCGAAAAGGCTGTGGAAATGATGACAAAAATATACGGCAATCCCTCCTCACTACATTCAAAGGGACTTGAAGCAGAACATGAAATTCAAGGTGCGAGACAAATTATTGCAGATGCACTTGGTGCAGAAAAGGAAGAAATATATTTCACCTCCGGAGGAACAGAAGGAAATAATCTTTCCGTTTTCGGTGCTGTCAATGCACTTAAGAGAAGAGGTAGGAGAATAGTTACAACGGCAATAGAACACTCCTCCGTTATCGAAGCAATGAATAAGCTTGAAATGGAGGGATTTGATGTAGTGTATCTGACACCCGATAAGAACGGAAAAATCCGCAGTGAAAATATAGCGGAAGCTGTAACAAAGGATACTATACTTGTCAGCATAATGGCTGTAAATAATGAAATAGGTTCAATTCAACCGATAGAATGTGTGCGCCAAGCAATACAGGCTGCAGGTTCCCCCGCACTGTTCCATGTAGATGCGGTACAGGCATTTATGAAAATGCCTGTAATACCGAAAAAACTCGGTATAGATCTCCTCACAGTGAGCGGACATAAAATACACGCACCAAAAGGTGTAGGTGCAGTCTACATAAAAAAGGGAGTGCGTGTGCTGCCGTTGCATTTTGGAGGTTTGCAGGAGAAAAAAATACGTCCGGGAACAGAGCCATGTCCCTCAATCTGTGCAATGGGTGCAGCCGTCAGAGAGCTAAGCAGCAAAAAAGGACGAAAGGTTTATATAGATGAGTTGAATAAATATTGCAGAAAAAGACTTAATGAAACGGACGGTATAACAA
>CANRAN010000060.1 GCA_947628595.1 uncultured Clostridia bacterium
ATAATATTCTTTTCCGATATGGCAAAGGCATATAAGGCAAAGGGTGTTGATTTCAGTGATACGAAAACAAGTGTTCTTGGTGACTATATACCTACAAAGCTTTCGTTTGACGAGGGTGAAAATGCAGTATATATGATACCCACGAAAGATTATAAGGGATATGTATTTTTCGTATTTGAAAGCGGAAAGGTTGCCAAGGTAGCACTTGAATCCTATGCCACAAAGACTAATCGTAAAAAGCTTACGGGTGCATATTCGGAAAAGGAAAAACTTGCGGCGATATGCTATGCACCTGATGATGAAAGTGATATAATTGTCCTTTCTACTTCGGGGAGAGCTTTGATATTCAAGGCGGGGGATCTTCTCACAAAGTCAACAAGATCGACTCAGGGCGTTACAGTAATGAAGCAGAGAAAAGGACACAGAGTCATTTCTGCAAAGCTCCTCACTGACGGAATGGTAAGTGATCCCGAAAGATACAGGGCAAAAGCACTGCCGTCAGCAGGTCAGCTGCCAAAATCAAGTGAGGGTGAACAGATGTCATTCTGAAAAAAATTTTCCGCTGCCTCGTAAATATGGCAGCGGAAACTGACAGAATTATTTTATTTTTTCTGCCTTATAGCTTTATAGCTTTTTGCAGCTTATTATTTATCGGGTATGATTCAATATTTTTATCCGAAGCATTTGCCCGGATTATGCTGTGTTTTACCCGACAATAGTATGATGTGCAGATTATAAAAAATAATACAGTAAATTTTTATGAAAAATTTGTATTTTTCGGTACTAAATTACTTGATTTTCTTTTAATAATGTGTTATCATAAACAGGTATGTTGAGTATAAACGAATGGAGGATTTAATATAATGGGAATCTGGGAAATTGTGGTAGGTATTCTGGTGCTCATTTTGTCAATAATAATGGTAATTGTCATCATACTACAAGAGGGTCATCAGGCAGGACTCGGAACTATAACGGGAGGAGCCGACTCTTTTCTTTCCAAGGGTAAGGCTCGTACAGCTGATGCGATTTTTGCAAGGGTAACGAAATATTGTGCTATCACCTTCTTTATATTAGTTGTTCTTTTAAATGCACTTTCCTTTTTCGGTATAACAGGCGATAATATTGATAAGAATGCGACCCCCGCTGAAAGTTCGGTTACGAGCGAGGCAAGCAAAGAGGAGAGCAGTCAAGCTGAGGAATCAAGTAAGGCTTCTGAGAGCGGTTCATCCGATGAGAGTTCGGCAAGTGAGAGCAGTGTTACAAGCTCAACAGAGAGTAGTGTAGCAAGTGCGGCGGAAAGCAGCACAGATAGTGCAGCGGAGAGTAGTGCTGAGACCTCACAGGCAAGTGTGAACAGCGAAGCGGTTTCATCGGCTGCGGAAGGTTAAAACAGGGCAATATTAAATTATTTGCAATCAGGCATCTTCAATGTGCATCGTTGAAGGTGCTTATTTTTTAAGAGGTGGATATGAAAATTAAAATTCCGGAGAACGTAAACAGAATAATAGAGAAAATACAGTCGGCAGGCTTTGAGGCATATGCTGTTGGAGGCTGTATCCGTGACAGTGTCATGGGGCTTGTTCCGCATGACTGGGATATATGTACCTCGGCAATGCCGGAGGAAACACTTGCTGTTCTTAACAAAACAAATATAATTACAAATGGTCTGAAGCATGGTACTGTAACAGTAAAATTTGATGATGAGCTTTATGAAATAACAACATTCCGCATAGACGGAGTATATAATGACAACCGCCGCCCCGAAAGTGTAACTTTTGTACGATCACTGAGGGAGGATCTTGCAAGACGGGATTTTACCGTCAATGCATTGGCATATAATAATGACAAGGGCTTATGTGATTTCTTCGGCGGTGTGGAGGATATAGAAAATCATATTATAAGATGTGTAGGTGAACCGGATAAGCGTTTTCGGGAGGACGGTCTGAGGATACTTCGTGCCTTACGTTTTGCCGCACGTCTTGGCTTTTCAGTAGAAAAGGAAACCGCTGCCGCTATACACAGAAATGCGGAGCTTCTCAGAAATATATCGGCGGAAAGAATATCAAATGAGCTTGTGGGTATAATTGACGGAGAGTATGTTGAGAAAATTCTGCTTGAATATGCCGATGTCCTATGTGTTTTTATACCCGAAATCAGGAAAATGACAGGCTTTGAGCAGCACAATCCGCATCATATATATGACATATGGACACATACCGTCAAAGTTGTTTCCCATTCTCCGCATGGTAAGATATCAAGACTTGCTGCTCTTTTTCATGACATATCCAAACCTGAATGTTATTCAACGGATGAAAAGGGGATAGGGCATTTTCATGGTCATCCCGAAAGGGGTGCGGAAAAGGCACGTAATATTATGAAAAGGCTTAAGATAGATAATAAGACCATGGATAAGGTATGCTTGCTTATAAAATTTCATGATGTACGCCCCGAGGTAAATCCAAGAAATGTCCGCAGACTTATATCAAGAGTCGGAGCGGAAAATTTTAATAGTCTTATGCAGCTCAAGGCAGCGGATGCAATGGGTCAGAATCCGGATTTATTGAATGAAAAGCTTGATTATATAGAAAGGCTTGAAAAAATATTCGAGGAGCAGACAGCAGACGGTCAGCAGTTTAATCTGAAAACCCTACGCATAAACGGCAGGGATCTTATAGACATGGGTATTACAGACGGAAAGACTATTGGCAGAATACTCGGATATCTGCTCGATGGTGTAATAAACGGTGATTTAAAAAATGAACACCATGAGCTTATGAATAGTGCGAAGAAATGTATTGATAAGCAAAAATGATGACTGAAAAATTGTTTTTTTAGAACATATTGTATGTACTTAAATCCGGGTTTGTGTTATACTGAATAATGTAGAATGTTGATTAGAGGGAAGAATAATGGAATATAAGTTAAATCTCGGAACATGGGGAAGTGTGTTTGTTGTACCGAGTGATCTTGTGGATCTACACCTAAAGCTTGCAGGCGGTGTACAGCTCAAGGTGATATTATGGTTTTTGCGTCATGCAGGTGAGAGCTTCACGGTTGAGGATATAGCAAAAGCACTGTCTATGCAAGCAGCGGATGTCAGGGACAGTATGCTATATTGGGAGGATAAGGGAATTATAAAAGTAAATGAGGGAATAATCGAGCCGCCGGACGAAAGTATTAATGATATGCAGCGTAGTAAAGAGGTTGTACAGACTGCCGAGCATGAGAATGATACCACGGTTAATCCGGGCAGTGATGAACATCAGGTAAAGGCTTCAAGAGTTATCTCACGTCCCGAAAAGCCTGATATGAAGTATCTGAGTAAGCGTATGTCCGAAAGCCCTGAGATAGTATATCTTATGCAATCGGCAGATGAAATTTTCGGCAGACCTACAAATAACAATGATAAAGCAACCTTGCTTATGATACATGAAACAGACGGTCTGCCCGTGGAAGTGATAGTAATGCTTATGCGATATGCGGAAAGCATACAAAAATGTAATATCAGATATATAGAAAAAATGGCTATATCATGGGCGGATAATGAGATTACAACACTTGAACAGGCTGAAAAAAGAATACAGCAACTGACAAGCGGAAGAAATGCTGCTGTGACGGTACAAAGAATATTGGGTCTGGAGGGACATTCCCCGACAGAAAGGGAAACGGAATATGCCGACAGATGGATGAATACATGGAAATTTTCAGGTGAAATGATAAGAAGGGCATATGAAATATGCGTTGATTCAAAAAATAAGTATATACCTAAATATGTAGATTCAATTCTTTACAGGTGGTTCAGCAGTGGAATTTCAACACCGGAACAGGCGGATGCGGAAAAAAATAAAGGAAATAAAACCAAGGAGAAAAAGCCGTATGGAGCAACCTATGATATTTCCGAATATGAAAGTACCAGTATAATAGATGAGGAGGATGCATAATGGGTTACAGCAGCGAGGTTTATGAACTTGCACGCCGTGAAATGGAGCAAAGAAGTCTTTATGCTGAGCAGGAGCTTGAAAAAAGACGAAATAGATTGTATGAAATTTGTCCACGTACCCTTGAGATTGAGCGTGAGCTTGTCAAAATTTCCGTTTCTGCCGGAAAGAGGGTAGTAATGGGGGCAGATGTTCGTAGGGAGCTTGAAATTCTTAAGGAAAAAAGTCTTGGTCTGCAAAAGGAACTCGGTGATATTCTCACATCCTATAATTTACCGGAAAACTATCTTGAGGAATGGTATATATGTGATAAATGCAGGGATACGGGTAATATTGACGGTAAGATGTGCAGTTGTATGAAGAGTTTGCTCAAAAAGACAGCCTATGAGGAGTTAAACCGTATTTCTCCGTTATCACTTTGCAGCTTTGAAGCCTTCTCACTCGATTATTATTCTAAGCTTAAGGATGAAAAAACAGGAAGAATACCATATAGTTATATGCAATCCGTTTTGAAATTTTGCCGAAAATATGCGGATGAATTTTCCCCCGAGTCACACAGCCTTATTTTTCAGGGAGGCTCGGGGCTGGGAAAAACACATCTATCACTTTCCATTGCACAGACAGTTATTGATAAGGGTTATGGTGTGATTTATGTTTCTGTTCCGGATATTGTTTCACGTCTTGATAATGACCGTTTCAGCAATAATGCGGAAAGAAAGTCTGAAACAGAGCAGCTTCTTAACGAATGTGATTTATTAATACTTGACGATCTTGGAACGGAGTATCAGAGTAAATTTGCCTCCTCGGTAATATATAATACTCTGAATACAAGACTTATGACAAGTCACCCGACTATAATCAGTACAAATCTTTCCGGAAAGGAAATTCAGGAAATGTACGGAACGAGAATGATGTCGAGGATAATAGGTATGCTTGACCGTGTTGAATTTACGGGAAATGACATAAGACAGATAAAACGCAGAGAGCGTAATAAAAAATAAAGGGGGTATTTCTATGGCAAGGATAGTTTTAACAGCAGACAGCACCTGTGACCTCACGCCTGAGCTTAAAAAAGAATTCAATGTTGAGGCATATACACCGCTTCACATAATCGTTGCAAAGAAAAGCTATGATGATGGTGTGAATATTACTCCGCAGGAAATTTATAAGCAGTTTGACGCAACGGGTACACTGCCAAAGACAGCCGCTGTAAATGTTGGAGAATATGAGGATTTTTTCAGAAAATTTACGGAAAATGGGAATATTGTTATCCATATAAATATAGGTTCTGCGCTTTCCTCCTCATACAAGAATGCTTGTATCGCCGCTGAGGAGATCGGTAATGTATATCCGATTGACTCCTGCAATCTTTCCACAGGCACAGGGCATATAGTAATTGAGGCTGCAAATATGATAAAGCAGGGGCTTGAGGCAAAGGAAATAGCTGAAAAGCTAAAGGAACTTACGACAAGGGTTCATTCAAGCTTTATTATAAATAAGCTTAATTATCTTCGCGCCGGAGGAAGATGTTCAACCCTTGCAATGCTCGGGGCAAACTTGTTGCAGCTCAAGCCTTGTATAGAGGTTGATAATAAGGACGGTTCAATGACAGTCGGCAAGAAATACAGAGGAAAGCTTGATAATGTGCTCCTGCAATATGTTGATGAAAAGCTCTCGTCATATGAAAATATACGCTATGATAAGATTTTCATTACTCATGCAGGGATAGGAGATGACCATATACAGATAGTATATGAACATATAAAAAATAAAAATCTCTTTGAGAATATATATATTACAACTGCAAGCTGCACAATATCTTCACATTGCGGTCCGGAGACTCTCGGTATTCTGTTTATGACAGAATAATGTAAATTTAAAAAAGTGATATTTATTTTATAACATGGGAATGATATAAGCAACGGCAAAGGAGGTACAATATGAATACGGAAGTCAATGAATTGGTTTTGGATGCACTTAAGCAACAGACCGAGCCGATAGAAAGACGTGATCTGCAAATTATAAGTGGTGTTCTTGAGGTTGAGGAATTTAACAACGCCCTGTCATACCTTGAAAGGAACGGAAAAATAGTCATAAACAGGAAAAAGGTAGGATTGCCGGAAATAATGGGATATGTACCGGCAACGATAGTAAGGCAGGCAAAAAGCTTTTCCTTTGCACAACCTCATATTCAGGATATGGAGGACATCTATATTCGTTTTTCATCAACAAAGGGTGCAATGCCCGGTGATACGGTTCTGCTGAAAAATATAACGGAAAGCTCAAAGGGGCTGTCGGGAGAGGTTGATAAAATACTTGAAAAGGGTGCAAGGGTGATAACGGGTACAATAGAAAGAACCCGTAACAGCACAGGCACAGCCTACCTCATAGCTGACAGCGATTTTGCATATAATCTGAAAATTGTACAGGGCGGTGAGCTTAAAAGCAAAGACGGAGATAAGGTAAAGGCAAGTATATTTTATGATGCTAAGAAAAAGGGTGTATTTGCAAGGGTTATCAAGGTATATGGCAGTGGTAATTCCGCTAAAATATGCTCTGACGCTATTATAGACAGTTATGGTATTCCGACAAAGTTTCCTGTTCCTGTAAAGCACGAGGCCGCTATGGCGGCTGCTCAGCGTATATCCGAGGAGGAAATGGCAAAGCGTACCGATTTCACAGGCGACCCCGTTTTTACCATTGACGGTGCGGATGCCAAGGATCTTGATGATGCAATCTGCGTAAAGAAGCTTGAAAAGGGCTGGGAGCTGCAAGTTCATATTGCGGATGTTTCTCACTATGTTACAAACGGAAGTAAGCTTGACGAGGAGGCTCGCCGCAGAGGAACATCGGTTTATTTTGCCGACCGGGTTATACCTATGCTGCCGGAGGAAATTTCAAACGGCTGCTGCTCACTTAATGCCGGAACCAAAAAGCTTACATTTTCTGCTATAATGACTCTTAACGAAAAGGCTGAACTCATAGATTACCGCTTTGAAAAAAGTTATATAATATCAAAGGTCAGGGGGGTATATTCGGAGGTAAATTCCATTCTTGACGGAAGTGCGGACGAAGAGGTCGAGAAAAAATATGCTCCTGTTTCGGATGTAATTACGGAAGCAAAAAAGCTTGCGGATATTCTGAAAGAAAAAGCCGCAAGACGTGGAGAACTGGAAATTGAAAGCTCGGAGCTTCGCTTTGTCCTTGATAGGGACGGAGTATGTGTTGACGTATCAGAAAGGGAAAGAGGCGAAGCAGAGGAAATTATCGAACAGTTTATGATAATGGCAAATAGTGCGGCTGCTCTCTATGCAAAAAGTGTAGGTATCCCGTTTGTATATCGTGTGCATGAGGCACCCGATCCGGATAAGCTTTATTCACTTGCGGAACTTGCCGCATCCTGCGGTTTTCAGACACGCAGATTAAGAGAGGGTGTTCGACAGACAGACCTTGCAGCACTGATAGATGCGGCAAAGGATACAAAGTATGAGAGACTTATCTCAAATCAGGTTCTGCGTTCTATGGCAAAAGCGAGATACAGCAGCCGCCCGCTCGGACATTTTGGTTTGTCACTTGCAGATTACTGCCATTTCACATCACCTATAAGACGTTATCCCGATACATCCATACATCGTATATTGAGTGATTTCATAAGCGGTGTTCCGATTGATACAATTAAGGAACGTTATAGTGAATTTGCAGACGAATCAGCTGCTCTTTCATCGGACTTTGAAATAAGGGCGGTAAGAGCAGAGCGTGATGCGGAAAAATGCTACGCTGCCGAATATATGTGTTCTCATCTTGGAGAAAGATACAGGGGAGTTGTATCGGGGGCGGCAAATAACGGAATTTTTGTTATGCTTGCCAACGGGATAGAGGGCTTTGTAAAGCTAACGGATATTGAGGGAAGTGATTATGAATTTGACGGATTGACCTCCATTAAGGACAGAATAAGCGGAGTGACTTATTCAATAGGTGATGGTGTTAATGTGGAAGCAGCTGCGGCTAATGTTGCTTCGGGAACAGTTGATTTTTTACTGATTGAAAAATAAAATTATA
>CANRAN010000061.1 GCA_947628595.1 uncultured Clostridia bacterium
AACTGACAGCGGCGGCACGCCGAGAGCGATAACCAAGCCGTAATACAGAGAATTACGAAAGGAGAACGGATTAGAGGTAATCATTCCTCTATGATAAGGGTGTCAGGTATCCTCTTTTTCCCGTAACCAGTCGGGATGTAAAATGTGCAAAGTCAGTTTTGCGGACAGCCTGAAATAACCGTGGGACACACGGGGTTAGCTCGTCGATACTGTACAGACTACTGTACTTGAGCGAGAAGCCCCCGCCTCTAAGCGAAGCGTAGGCGGCGGGAGTATGTCACGAATTGATTCATAATTAACCGTACCTGAGTTATCTTGGGTGCGGTTTTATATTTAATGTGAAATTTTGAGAGTGTGTACATATTTTAATATAATATATTATTAAATTTATATAAATAGATGAAAATATCAGTTATTACAAATTCCCTCATAATTCCATTTGACATAATACGGCAGTTGATGTTATACTAATATTGCAATTAAAAATGTGATTACTACCTGATGTATTCAATTTTGGGAGTGGTTGTCTTGGATACCCGTAGCTATGTTATTAAAAATAATTCTATGCTCTATGAGGCATACGGCAGTGATAGATTTGTTTACAAGAGTAGACCGTTTTATTGTGCTGTTAAAAGGTTATTTGATGTAATTCTCTCATTTTTTGCAATAGTTGTATTGAGTCCGCTTTTTCTTATAGTTTCTATACTGATTTCTGTATGGGACAGGAAAGGAAAACCGATTTTTGTTCAAAAACGCTGCGGCAGAAACGGCAGAATATTCAAGCTTTATAAATTCAGAACAATGTGTGTTGATGCCGAGGAGAAAAAGGATGAGCTTCGTAGAATGAATGAAATGGACGGTCCTGTATTCAAAATAAAAAATGATCCGCGTATAACAGGTATCGGCAGGTTTCTGAGGGCAACAAATATAGATGAGCTTCCGCAGCTTTTCAATATATTGAAAGGTGATATGTCGATTGTCGGACCCAGACCGGCATTGCCGGACGAGGTAAGACAATATGATGAGGGGGACAGACTCAGGCTTCTTGTAACACCTGGGCTTACCTGCTATTGGCAGGTCAGTCCTGACAGAAATGACATATCTTTCAAGGAATGGATGGAGCTTGACAGAAAATACATTTCTGAAAGAGGTATATGGCTTGACATAAAACTGATTTTAAAAACTGCATATTCAGTAATCCTCCGTCATGACGGAAGGTAGGAATGTTCCCGAACCGATGAGGGTCGGGATTTTCTTTTGGTACGAGGAATAAAGGGAAAAAAGCTGTGCCGCTTTATTAACTTTTTATTGATATAATAATAATTTATAAAATTTTATAAATATGCCAAATAATACTTGATTTTTTTCCAAAAAGAGTTTACAATATAATTAGCACTCGGAGGTCGAGAGTGCTAATTATATTTTTAAATTATGATTTTGCTGTAAGGAGGCAATAATTATGACAATCAAACCATTACTCGACAGAGTTGTTGTAAAGGCTGAGGAAGCTGAGGAAACAACAAAAAGCGGTATCGTGCTTACCGCAGCTTCACAGGAAAAGCCTCAGTTTGCTACCGTTGTGGCAGTAGGACCGGGCGGAATGGTTGACGGCAACGAAGTAAAAATGTATGTAAATGTAGGCGATAAGGTGATAACAAGTAAATATTCCGGCACGGAAGTTAAAATTGACGATCAGGAATATACAATCGTTCGTCAGTCGGATATACTTGCAGTTGTAGAATAATTCAGAAAAAAGGGATTCGGAGGTAATTAATTATGGCTAAACAGATTATATACGGAGAGGACGCAAGAAAGGCTCTTCTCAGCGGTATTGACCAGCTTGCGGATACCGTAAAGATCACACTCGGTCCGAAGGGCAGAAATGTAGTTCTCGACAAGAAATTCGGTGCTCCGCTTATAACAAACGACGGTGTAACAATCGCCAAGGAAATAGAGCTTGACGACCCGTTTGAGAATATGGGTGCGCAGCTTGTTAAAGAGGTATCGATAAAGACAAATGATGTTGCAGGTGACGGTACAACAACCGCTACACTTCTTGCACAGGCACTTATCCGTGAGGGTATGAAAAACGTAACAGCAGGTGCTAACCCGATGATCCTCAAAAAGGGTATAAGCAAGGCTGTGGATACTGCTGTTGAAACACTCAAGTCTAACTCAAAGCAGGTTGAAGGCTCAAAGGATATAGCAAGGGTTGCGACAATTTCCGCAGGCGATGAGTTTATCGGTAATCTTATTGCCGAGGCTATGGAAAAGGTAGGAAATGACGGTGTCATAACTGTTGAGGAATCAAAGACTGCCGAAACATATTCAGAGGTAGTTGAAGGTATGATGTTCGACAGAGGCTACATCACACCTTATATGTGTACAGACACAGATAAAATGGAAGCTGTTATAGATGATGCCCTTGTTCTTATCACAGACAAGAAGATATCCAATATTCAGGAAATACTTCCGATTCTTGAGCAAATTGTAAAGACAGGCAAGAAGCTTGTTATAATAGCTGAGGATATCGAGGGTGAGGCTCTCACAACACTTATCGTTAATAAGCTTCGTGGAACATTCACTTGTGTTGGTGTAAAGGCTCCGGGTTTCGGTGACAGAAGAAAGGAAATGCTTCAGGATATAGCTGTTCTCACAGGCGGCACGGTAATTTCCTCTGAGCTTGGACTTGAGCTTAAGGATACGACACTTGATCAGCTCGGAAAAGCTCGTCAGATTAAGGTTGACAAGGAGAACACAGTTATCGTTGACGGTGCAGGCGAACAGGCTGAGATCAAGGCTCGTGTTGCTCAGATCCGTGCACAGATCGAAACAACAACCTCCGATTTTGACAGAGAGAAGCTTCAGGAGCGTCTTGCAAAGCTTGCAGGCGGTGTTGCGGTTATCAAGGTTGGTGCTGCTACTGAGATCGAAATGAAAGAGAAGAAGCTCCGTATTGAGGATGCTCTTGCGGCAACAAAGGCAGCAGTTGAGGAGGGCATAGTAGCAGGAGGCGGCACAGCACTGCTCAATACACTTAATTCTGTTTCCGCACTTGTTGATACACTTGAGGGAGATGAAAAGACAGGTGCTAAGATCGTGCTCAAGGCACTTGAGGAGCCTGTACGTCAGATTGCGGCTAATGCAGGTCTTGAAGGCTCTGTAATTGTTGATAAGATAGTTTCCTCGGGCAAGACAGGCTATGGTTTCAATGCACTCACAGAGGAGTATGCTGATATGCTTGATAATGGTATTGTTGACCCGACAAAGGTAACACGTTCGGCACTCCAGAATGCAGCATCTGTTGCAAGCATGGTACTTACAACAGAGTCCTTGGTTGCTGATATCAAGGAACCCACTCCTCCGGCACCTGCAGGAGATCCGGGTATGGGCGGTATGTATTGATAACATAACTTATTACCATTCCTTCTTTCAAATATATTTCAGTAAATCCGCAGAACGTTATGCTCTGCGGGTTTATTTGCTTGTATGGTATATTTTGATAAATTCATTTGCCGGGGAATAAGTCTGAACAGAATATAAAACAATAATATGGGAATATATAAAATACGGTATTATTATGGTGGGGGAAAGGCAAAATGTATTCATACCACAACACAATAAAAAAGCGGATAAAGAACGACGAATTGCTCGGATTTGAATATGTACGGAATTATAAGAATATTGGGGAATGTCTTTTGCTTCATTTCAATACACCGCCGTTTGAACGTCCGATAAGACCTTACAGATATAGTGAATATCAAATAATTCTTGATAATTGGAAAGAAAGCGGAAAGACATATATCGTAAATATTGATGAAAAATCCCCGTAAGCAATTTATAATTTGCAATACGGGGATTATTAATTAAAATATTGAGTTATGCGTAAGGCTGTCAACAAGTGCCTGCATTTCCGATTTGGATTTTACGGAATGTGTTCTTTCGACAACAGCCATTTTTTCTGTTTCGGAAAGTGATTCAAATTTTTTCATAGCCGGCTCATTCTGAGCAAGAGCCATTCCGAAGCCGAGCGGTAAATCCCTTGTATCCATAAAAAACACCTCACAGTAAGTATTTCCGAAAATGGAATAGAAATACATAGTAATAAAATAAACTACCTTACACTATGAAAATTATGTGTCGATTTACTAATACTAAAATACATTCCATATATTATTTATTATTATCATTATCGGATTTCAGATATTTAATTATTCCCATAGCGGCATATGCGCCGTCTGAAACTGCCTTGGATATCTGCAAAAGACCACCGGTACAATCACCTGCCGCATAAAGACCGGGAATTGAAGAAGCCATGCTCCTGTCCGTTTTTATATGATTTCCCTCAATGACGGCACCTAACTTTTTGGCAAGCTCTGTACTGCCGGCTGCACCGATTGCTATGAATGCACCGTCAGCCTTAATGACTGAACCGTCCTCAAATCTGACGGATTTAAGCCGCTCACTTCCTGAAAGCTCGCATATTTTCTTTTGATTTAATCTGATATTACCTGTAAGTTTAGTTTTCAGAGTATTACCGTTTGTAAGAATCGTAACTTCCGAGGATGTCTGTTCAAGGACTTCAGCCTCATGAAGTGCATAATCCCCGTCACCTATGACAACAACCTGCTTTCCTCTGTAAAAAAATGCATCACATACCGCACAATAGCTTACACCCCTGCCTTCAAATTCATTGATTCCCTTTATATTCATAGTTTTTCTTTGAGATCCTGTCGCAAGCAGAACACAATCATATACATTACAGCCCACGTGGGGGGATACCTCATATTTCATATCCGCTGTTAGCCTTAAATCAACAATTTCGGCATACTCAAATTTAACACCGAGTCTTTCGGCACCTTTCTTTCCGTTTTCAAGAAGCTCTTTTCCCGAAATAGGCTCGGAAAAACCGAAATAATTTTCTATTTTATCCGCCCTTTCAAGTTGACTGTGTCCCGTTGATACAACAGTGACATCAATTTTTGTTCGGGCGAGGTATAGAGCCGCCGATATTCCGGCAGGACCGGAGCCTACAATGAGTACTTTCTTCATATTGTCGCACCTTCCTTACAGTATGTAATAGTTTAACCGATTTTTATTATATCATACAATTCTGTTCCTTGAAAGAGTATATTTATATTATACGGTTGTCAAACTGTATGAGAAATACGGTAATTCTGAAAAAGTAAATATACAGAAAAAATATATTATGCATTTTGTATAGTTAATTTATTGGATGATTGAAAAATATGTATAGTTATTTTAAATGGAAGAGTGTCAGAATTTTTAACGCATAATTATGTTGACAAAAAATAAAAACAAGTATATAATTGTAAAGTATGGACAGGGATTGTACGTTCACAATATCTTTGAAATTGAATTGCTCAAGGAGAATTTTTATGGAAGAAAGAGTAGAGAATGGTAATACAAAGGAAATTGATTTGAAGGTAATTTTTGACATAATTCGCAGAAAGCTTATAGTTATCATTTTGGTAACGCTGGCTTTTGCCGTTGTTTTTTTTGTGTATTCTAAGTTATTTATAGCAAAGCAATATGAGTCAAGTGCGGTACTCATTGTGAATAATATATCGGACAGCAAAACAACTGTAAATAGTGCCGAACTTACCGCTGCGGCAAATCTTGCGGATGTATATTCGATAATTATAAAATCCGATACAGTTCTTAATGAGGTAATTAATAACCTAAAACTTTCGACAACACCCGAGACACTCAAAAACATGATAAACGTATCTACCGTAGATTCTACACAGGTTATCAATATATCCATGAGATCTACACGCCCCGAATATTCAAAGCAGGTTGTTGAGGAGATAATAAAGGTAGCTCCGCCGATTATAAAGGATAAGGTTGAAGCCGGCTCCGTGAAAATTATAAGTGAGGCAAGAATTTCAAACAACGGTGCACCTGTAAGCCCTAATTCAACAAGAAATGCACTTATAGGGGCACTCATAGGCTTTGTCTTGATCGTTGCTTTCGTGTTGTTAAAAGAATTGTCAAACAACACCTTTAAGACAGAAGAGGATATTACAAATACTCTCAACATACCTCTTCTCGGGATTATCCCCGAAGTTGATACAAAGGAATTTAATAAGATGACTTGATATTATTTTCATGGACAGAGGGAAAGAACAGAATGATTGATTTACATTGTCATATACTACCGGGGATTGATGACGGAGCCAAAAATCCCGATATTTCGCTTGAGCTTCTTGAGGAAGAAAAGAAGCAGGGAGTGCAGGCTATCATATTTACACCGCATTTCCATATAAACAGGATAAGCCTTGAGGATTTTCTCCGTGCAAGGAAACATAGCTATGATAAGCTGATGAATGTTCCCGAAATTGCGGATCTCGGTATAAAATTTAAGCTTGGAGCAGAGATATATTTTTCGACAAGGCTCAATGAAATAGAGCTTGATGACTTATGCTTTACAGATACGAATTACCTTCTTATAGAGTTTCCGACGGATGAGCGTCCATATGGACTCACACACACGCTTATTGACATAATTAACAGAGGATATCAGCCTATACTTGCCCATGTTGAGCGTTATCCGTATTTCACCTCGGATCCCACAAGGCTTTATGATTTGATTGAAAAGGGCTGCATAGCACAGATAAACAGCGGTGCGGTGTTGGATAATGATAAAATTGCGATTAAGTATATAAAATGGGGTATGGCTCAGCTGTTATGCACAGATTGCCATAATATGAAAAGGCGTTCACCGAACCTGCGTGACGGATACAAGATGATAAGTAAAAAATTCGGTGATGAATATGCGGATTGGTTTGATAAGAATGCAAGAGACGTTTTTAACGGAAGATATGTGGATATGACTATGGCGAAGCGTCCGAAAAAAATTATGGGAATGTGGTTCTGAAAATCCGGGGAGGATTAACTGTGAATTTTAAGGAGAAACCGTTTTACAATTTTTTAAAACGTTTGTTTGATATTGTTTTTTCGTTTTTGTTTTTATTAGTATTTTTTATTTTTTATGTTATAGTTGCGGTAATTGTTGCTGTTTCAGATAAGCAGGGTAAGCCTTTCTTCGTGCAGGAGCGTGTCGGAAAAAACGGAAGAATTTTCAAGCTGTATAAATTTCGTACGATGTGTACAGATGCGGAGGAAAAGAAGAAATCCCTTGAGGGATTAAATGAGGCTGACGGACCTGTTTTTAAAATCAAGGACGACCCGAGAATAACGAAGGTAGGAAAGGTACTCCGAAAAACAAATATAGACGAGTTGCCCCAGATGCTTAATATATTAAAGGGTGATATGTCCTTTGTAGGTCCCCGTCCGCCTTTGCCGGATGAGGTTGAGCAATATAGGGAAGAGGATAAGATACGGCTGGCGGTAAAACCCGGACTTACCTGCTATTGGCAGTCAAGACCGAACCGTAATGATATTTCATTTGATGAATGGATGGAGCTTGACAGGAAGTATATCGAAGACAGAGGGATATGGACGGACATCAGGATAATTTTCAGAACAGCCTGTGTTATACTAAAGAACCGGGATGGACGGTAATTTTAATATATTAAAAAAGATGACTGTCGTATTAAGTTGAAACATACTTAATACGACAGTCCCTTTTTATTCCGAGTCACTTATATTATAGGAGTGCTGCAATATCGGGAAAAATTTCAAGACTTCTTTTGAGTATTCCGTTCATATAGGCAATGGCAGTACCGTAATTCGTGATAGGAATACCTTCGTCTTGTGCGCATTTCAGACGATATTTCATTTCACGCTCGTTGAGCATACAGCCGCCGCAATGGAGGATGAGTCTGTATTTGTCAAGACTGTCGGGAAATTCCGTTCCGCTGGTCCATTCAAAATTGATATTACTCAGTCCCGTAAATTTTCTGATAAGGGCAGGAAGCTTCTGCGTACCGATATCTCCGCACTGTCTGTGGTGGGTGCAGCC
>CANRAN010000062.1 GCA_947628595.1 uncultured Clostridia bacterium
TGTTTACCTCCCATAGCCTCTCGAAGTCTGAGTACCTGTTTTTTCTTTCTTTTGTACCATCTTAGAACAGATACATCGGACAGGATAGAAGCCGTAAAACCTCCGAACACCACAACATCCGCCGCACCTGCCACGGCACAGGCAACAACTGCTGTGTTGCTTTTTTCCTCAGACACTTTTTCTTCCCTATCCTCTTTCGGCTCATACTCTTTAATTACAGTTCTTTCAATTTCACGGGTATATCCACAACTACGGCACACCTCTGTGACGATCTTTACATTATCTTTAATTTCTGTTTTTCGTTCAAATGAGTGTGGTTGTATTGTTCCAAACTCCTCTGTATAGCTGTCATCACATTCGGAACATACATACTTTTTCAATCCCACACCTGTACAGTCCGGAGCCTTAACAGTCAACTCCTTGTACTTATGACCTGTCTTAACTGTAAACTCTTTATATGAATGTCCGCAAATTGTGCAAGTATAAGTAATTTCTCCGCTTTCCTCACAGGTTGACCGCTTTGTAACGACAGATTTATAATGATGCTCTCCCGGAGCGGCATATTCTTCTGAATATGTATAATCACAACGCTTGCATTTATATGTTCTAATTCCGCTTTCCACACAGCTCGGAGGAATCTCCGTGACAGTATAATCATGTCCGAGCGGAGGAATTATCTCTCTTTCCTCATGGGGATATGTCGGATCAAGCAGGCAAATTCTATGCCTGTATCCTGCCTGTGTACAAGTTGGCTCAGTGTCTGTTATCCATTCTCCCCATACACAATCATCCTCCGCACGAGCCTGAAGAGAAGTGGGAGGCGCAAAAATGCATATTAGCGAAAATATTCCTGACATCAGCAACAGATAAAAATATCGTTTCATATCAGTTTGATGCTCCCTTTTCAAACATTTTGGCGACAATATTCTTATATGCTCTTCCAACCGGAAGCTTTGTATTATTCTTTAGAATAACACTGTTATAAAAAACCTTTGCTATGCAGTTTTTGGAAACAAGATAGGATCTGTGTATCCTTATAAAATTCCGCCCTGCAAGCTGCTCCTCAAGCTTAGATAGAGATGAGTAAAACTCAAAACTGCCATCCGAATAGAATACTGCAATTATTCTTCCTCTTACCTCAAAATAATATATATCCCTCAGCCTTATTGAAAGTGTTTCCCCATAGCTGCTGAACAAAATACAATCCTCATTTTTTTCAAGAACAGATTCCACCGCATTATGCAGTATCGTCCGAAATTTTTCTTCTGAGCAATCATTTTTCAGGATATAATGATAAGCATGGACATCGAAGGCATTCTGCCAATAATTCTCGGATTGAGTCAGAAATATTATTTCCCCGTCAAATCCCTTTGCCCTCAACGAATTTGCAACCTCAATACCATTCATATTGGGCATAATTATATCAAGAAAAATAATATCCGGTATATTTTCCTTAGAATCAAATTCAAAAAGCATTTGCTTTCCGCTCGTATATGTCTGTATATCTACATTTGTTAATTCTTTTTCCGAAACATCAACAATCGTATCACGATATTTATGTACTTCCGTTGGATCATCATCACAAACAGCTATTATCACAGCATTACTCCCCCTAACATTCACTATTATAACGGGTATTTGTATGCAGGTCAAACAGTAAAATTTTCATTTTTATTCCGATATTTATGTACAGCCTGTCTGAATCTGTACATACCCTAACTTACACTATCATCAATTTATTTCCTGTATAAATACAACAATCCACTCTGTACAACAATTATATCAAAAAAATAATCTAAGTACCTAAGATTGTCATAAACAACAGGTTAATTTGTCATAAACAGCAGTAAGCACATATGACCATAAATTTACGAAAAAGCACAAAAACAAAAAAAGCATGACAAACCCGATCCTGTCACGCTTTTTTTGATGTATCCCTTCACAAAATGCACTTATGCCCCCTTGTCCATAAAATACTTAGACTATATTCTTGCTAATTTTAAGCTTACCAAGTATGAGAATCTCAAGTCCATACATCGTTATATTCCTTGCCGCCAAAAGGTCATACATACAAATGAAAAACCCTTAGCCGTGTATAACACCTAAAATTTCTACCGATATGTGCATAACTGTGCTTCTACGAAAAGTGATTATTAACTGCAATATTCCTCTATAAGCTTGTTTAATTTTCTGCGATTCTGTGCGGGTATTCCCTCACTGATACATTTCCTGTCCGCCTCCGGAAGATCCGATATTCTTACAGTGCTTATATATATCGGGAATTCCTGACCTGCTTTATATGCTGCAATTAAACCATGATACTCCGAAAGAATATACGCATCTCCATCCGAGCTGATCTCCGGCTCAGAAACACGCTGCTGTGAATATTCCTCTGTTTGCTGTGACTGTTCCTGTGCCTGTGCCCCCGGTATCCCGGGAAGTATAACGGTAGTTATTATAAGACATAATATAAGAAAACTTCCTGTAAATCCGATTACGTACTTCATTTGTTCTTCACCTCTTTTTTTATTTTGGATGTTTATCATGTAATTATTCATATTTTTAATAAATTTTTCAACAAAATAACAGTTATTCAATAACTAAAATTCAATTTTAAAAAAATTTATTCCATTTTCCGTTTTTTATGGTATAATAACATAGGTGAGTTATGATTGCTCATTGTTTTACTGCCATATTGTGGACTTCTGTGTTTCTGATAAATAATTTAGTGCATTTATAATCTGTATATGATATAATTCAAAAAGGAGGTTGAAGTCTAATGAGAAAAACCGATATCAGTAATTTTAATGACGAGGCTTCATCAGGTACTTCTGTTTCTGCAGGTGAAAGTGTCAAGGGTGTATTTTCCGCAATAAGAAAGGTTATTCTCACCGCCTTGATGATTACATTGATAACCGGATTTGTTATTATCATGTCAATTGTTTTTTATATTATATCTATCGCAAGTGAGCCTAATGCAATAAATCTCAATAAGCTTAAGCTTAATCTCACGAGCTTTGTATATGTTCTCAAGAACGGAAGCGATGATGAGTTTGTTGAATATCAGGAACTGTACTCAACCGAAAACCGTGTCTGGGTTAAATATCAGGATATTCCCAAGCATATGATAGATGCACAGATAGCAATAGAGGATAAAAGATTTGAGGAACACAATGGTGTTGACTGGTACAGAACTGCCGGTGCTATCATAAGTCTGGCAACGGGTCAGGAGCAGTACGGCGGCTCAACAATAACACAGCAGCTTATAAAAAATGTGACAAATGACAATGAGGTAAGCATAACGAGAAAAATACGTGAAATATTCCGTGCGCTTAAGCTTGAGGACGAATACAGTAAAAATGACATTATTGAGGCATACCTCAATGTCGTGAACTACGGTGCAGGCTGTCGAGGTGTACAATCGGCTGCGGATCTTTATTTCAATAAAAAAATAGAGGACTGCACAATCGCCGAATGTGCGTCAATCGCCGGCATAACACAGAATCCCTATGCATACAATCCGCTTATATATCCTGAAAATACCAAGGAAAAAGCACGCACTGTCATAAAAGCAATGCTCGATCAAGAGCTTATATCGGCTTCCGAATATGAACAAGCAAAAAATGAGATTAATAATATGAAGTTCATCGGCTATGTCATGGATGATGACGATGATGAGGACGAAAGCGATTGGAACTGGTATATAGACAGACTTTTCCGAGATGTTGTCAGCGATTTGCAGGAACAGCTCCATATAAGTGTTGAAGATGCGGAGCATATGATATATAATGAAGGTCTGAAAATTTATTGTGCAATGGACTTGAATGCTCAGGAAATCGCCGAAAGAAAGGTCAAGGAATGGGAAACCCCCGCCGATAAGACAATACAGGTTGCCTACGAAATGATGGATTTCACTGACGGGCGTGTACTTGCAACCGTCGGAAACAGAAACGAAAAGGATGGCAGACTGCTTTGGGATATAGTTACCCAGTCATCCTTGCAACCCGGTTCAACAATCAAGCCTATATCATCCTATGTGTTGCAACTTGATGAAAAAAAACTTAACTATTCCTCGCTTGTTTCGGACAGACCTGTTTCGGATTGGGGATATGAAAACGGAAGTATCGTATCCGGACCGAATAACTGGTATATGTCATATTATGGAGATATTACTGTTACAAGAGCATTGAATATTTCTTCCAATGCGGCGGCTGTAAATGTTCTTAAATCGGTCGGTATGGATAAGAGCTATAAATTCCTCACGGAAAAGCTTAATTTCACACATCTCGACCCCGAAGTTGACTCCCAAAATCTTGCCGGTCTTTCTATCGGAGGCTTTCATGGAGGTGTGACAGTTGAGGAAATGACAAGTGCATATCAGATCTTCTGTAACGGTGGATACCTGTACGAGCCTTACACATATTACTACGTTGAAGACAGCGATGGAAAAATAATTCTTGATAACAGAGATCTTGCAAAGCCGGCGCAGGCAATATCGACCGAAACCTCCACAATAATGAACAGGCTTCTCCACGATGTTGTAAATTCCGGCGGTGAAGCACTCGGCTATCGTGCGAAGGTACCGGGCTGGGATATTATAGGAAAGACAGGTACTACCGATTCATCATGTGATAACTGGTTTGTGGGTGCTTCCCCCTATGCAGTGGCAGGAATATGGGCAGGTCACGAAAGCTCCATTCCTATACCCGTTGATGAACAGAGTAAGGTACATTTCCTTTGGAGAGATATTATGAAAGAGTATCTTGAAGGGAAAACTCAAAAATCATTTAGTCTGGGCGGGGACGTGGTACAACACAATTATGTGATCAGTGACGGCGGACTTACAGATTATACCGTTTCCGGTAAAACTGCTGTGGGATATTACACCGAGGATAATATGCCGTCATATTCAAGCTATAATCCCAATCCTCCGAAGCCACAGGAAAACAGTGATTACAATGAAGATTCGCCGTCCGAGGAAAGCGGAGAGGAAGAATCAACCGAAGAAAGCTCAAATGAAACGCCTGAGTCCGAGGAACCTTCTGCTGAGGAAACATCCATAGAAGATTCTTCTGAGGAAGAACAGTCGGATGTTACCGGAGAATCGGAGGAATACTCGGAAAATGATGAGTCGGTGTCCGAGCCTGAGCCTATATCGGAACCCGAGCCGGTATCCGAACCGGAGGGCGGGGATGAGTCCGCAGCTTAGGATTATTATAATATATTTTTATAAAACAGTTATGGTAAAGGAGTTTTAGTTTATGGTATATGTTGCAGTAATGGGACATGGAGTTGTCGGCTCCGGTGTTGTGGAGGTTCTCGAAAACCACCACGACAGTATAGCAAAAAGAGCAAAGGAAGAAATCAATATCAAATACATTCTTGATATCAGAGATTTTCCGGACAGTCCATATGCTGATAAATTCACCAAGTCCTTTGATGATATCCTCGGTGATGAAGATGTAAGAGTTGTTGCCGAGGTAATGGGCGGTGTCAATCCTGCATACGAATTTACAAAGAAATGCCTTCTTGCCGGTAAGAGTGTTGTAACATCAAATAAGGAGCTTGTTGCCGAAAAGGGTGCGGAACTGCTGCAAATTGCAAAGGATAATAATGTAAATTATCTTTTTGAGGCAAGTGTTGGCGGAGGTATTCCGATAATCAGACCTATGTCACAATGTCTTGCTGCAAATGAGGTTGTAGAGGTTGCAGGTATCCTCAACGGAACTACTAACTTTATTCTTACAAAAATGATTAAGGATAATATGTCGTTTGAGGATGCACTTAAAATGGCACAGGAGCTTGGATATGCCGAGAGAAATCCCGCTGCTGATGTTGAAGGTCATGATGCCTGCAGAAAGATTGCAATTCTTGCCTCCCTTGCATACGGAAAGCATATTTATCCTAACCTTGTACATACACAGGGTATTACGAATATCACCCTTGAGGATGTAGCCTACGCTTCATCGTGGGGCGGTGTAATTAAGCTTATCGGACAGGTAAAGCGACTCGGTGACGGAAGAATAGATATTACCGTTGAACCCATGTTCATAGAGTCATCCAGTCAGCTTGCAGGTGTTGATGATGTATTCAACGGCATTCTTGTCCGCGGTGACGCTACGGGGGATGTAGTATTCTACGGCAAGGGAGCCGGAAAGCTGCCGACAGCAAGCGCAGTTGTTGCCGATATAATAGACTGTGTTAAGCATCTCAATGCAAGAAAATATCTGTATTGGGCAGACGGTGACGAGAGCCTTGTAGTACCATACAATGAAACAGAATATCCCGTATATTTCAGAGTTGAAGGCAAAGAGCGTAAAACCACGCTTGACGCTGTATTGAAGCTGTTCCCGGATGCAAGGATAATTGTCCGTGCAAATGCTCCGGAGAATGAAATTGCTTTCGTCCGGGCTTCCATGCCTGTTTATAAGCAAGAAAAGGCTGTGGAGGAACTTGAAAAGCTCGGTGTAACGGTTAAATCAAAAATCCGTATATCGGATTTATGATATATAAATTCTGTATTACCAAAGAAAAAAGACTTGGGGGAGAAAAAAATGAGTTTAATCGTGCAGAAATTCGGCGGAAGCTCCGTTGCCAATGCCGAAAGAGTCTTTAATGTTGCCAAAATCGTAACCGATACCTATAAAAAGGGCAACAAGGTTGTTGTTGTTGTATCGGCTCAGGGTGACACAACGGACGATTTAATTGAAAAGGCTAATGAAATTAATCCCGACGCCTCAAAGAGAGAGAAAGATATGCTTCTCGCCGCAGGCGAACAAATTTCCATTGCACTTCTTGCAATGGCTATTGAAAAGCTTGGGTTCCCTGTTGTATCTCTTTTAGGTTGGCAGGCAGGCTTTCAAACCTCGTCAGCCTATACCTCTGCAAGAATTAAGAAAGTCAACACAGACAGGATCGAGAAGGAACTTGACAAAAACAATATCGTTGTTGTCGCAGGCTTCCAGGGTATAAACCGTTATGAGGACGTCACTACCCTCGGAAGAGGCGGCTCCGATACAAGTGCAGTTGCTATTGCGGCTGCTATGCATGCGGATCTTTGCCAGATATTCACCGATGTCAAGGGTGTATATACGGCGGATCCGAGAAAGATTGAAAATGCAAAAATGCTCAAGGCTATTTCCTATGATGAAATGCTTGAGCTTGCCACACTCGGCGCACAGGTTCTAAATAACAGAAGTGTAGAAATGGCTAAAAAATACGGGATTGAGCTTGAGGTACTTTCAAGCTTTACCAATACACCCGGTACAATAGTTAAGGAGGCAGCTAAAATGGAAAAAATGTTAATCAGCGGTGTTGCAAAGGATACGGAGGTAGCAAGAATTTCGGTTGTAGGTGTTCCCGATGAGCCGGGTCTTGCATTCAAGATGTTCTCTAAGCTTTCTGCTAAAAATATCAATGTTGATATAATTCTTCAGTCAATCGGACGTGACGGCACAAAGGATATCAGTTTTACTGTCGCAAAGAGTAATGCAAAAGAAGCGGCAGCCATTATGGAAGATTATATAAACACTGTCGGCGGCAAGAATGTTTCCGTTGATGAAAAGGTTGCAAAAGTTTCTATTGTCGGTGCAGGTATGGAGAGTCATGCGGGCGTTGCAACAAAAATGTTCGAGGCACTCTATGATGCACATATCAATATTCGAATGATTTCCACAAGTGAAATCAAAGTTTCCGTTCTTATAAACGAGGATGATGCAGATGCAGCCGTAAAAGCAATCCACGCTAAATTTTTTGATGAAGACTGATATCCAAATAATATGAAAATAACATAAAGCAAAAAATCCGGTAAGACCATAAGGTCTACCGGTTTTTTATTATTGGTACAATCCCATGCTTTCGTACTTTTAATTGACAGGATTAAGAACGACACTATATGCTTCATGCCCACCATATCAG
>CANRAN010000063.1 GCA_947628595.1 uncultured Clostridia bacterium
AAACCTTCCGAGGGCTCTGTTATGGCATCCTGTTTATCGCTTGAGATGTCAACCGGTTCATTCTCATTAACCCTGCCGATATAGCTGATTGCTGCAAAGCCAAAAACTGCTGCAATGCACAGGCACGCCGCACTTATTGCCCATTTCATCCGAAATGGCACCTTATTTTTTTTGTTTTCTCCGGCTTCTTCAATAAAACGATCATCAATATCGGTCATAGCGTTGTACAGATCTTCGTTTCTGTTTTTTTTCATAATAAATAACCCTCCTTTTCAAGTGCAACTTTCAGTCTTTGCCTTAGCCTGTAAAGCTGCTTAGCCATTTTTTTATCTGACATTCCATATTCCCCGGCAAGTTTATTTACCTTTTCTCCGTACCAGTAACGTCGTATGAACAGTATCCTCTCCCTCCTTGTAAGTGATCCGAGCCACGAATTCAAGGTTTCGGTAAGCATCCTGCCCTCTATAACACTTTCCACATTGTCGTTGGATGGTATGCAGTCACCAAGCTCATCAAGAATTTCTTCAATTCCTGCATAACGCTTTTTCCTGTGGTTTTTCCTCCACATATCAAGAGCCGTATTCCTCGTTACTCTGCCGAGCCATGCACCAAGTTTTTCTGGCTTCTGCGGAGGTATGGACTCCCATGCCTTATAATATGTATCGCTGACACATTCCTCGGCATCCGACTCGACCGACAATATATTGACAGCAATATTATGACAATATCCGCGATATTTTTCATCAAGCTCTGAAATTGCCGATTCGCTTCGTTCTAAGAATAATTTTACGATATCCGAGTCCTCCATAATTTTCCCCCCCAATCCGTAACTCTTTCGTATGAAGGCCTTCATATATAAAGACGTTATATAAACGAATATATTCCTGTTTATTCGTATAAAATAAAAAATCACAGGCAAATCTCTCCGCCCGTGATTTTTGTTTATAGAAAGGAGTACTATGGGAATAACAAAATCAAATCGTAAAATCCTGCTACTCTTCCCTACTTATTATAAACCATTTTCATGTATATGTCAAGTGTCAAAATTTTGTCAAAATGTATTAATTGTATTAAAAATGACTACTATATTCTCTTGACTTTGAATATTGAAGATATTATAATGTTAGGTGGCTGTTTGTAATTATTTGTAATAAAATTTTAACAATTATTGGTACGGTATCTTTTATAACTCCGCCCCGGATTTCTCCGAAATGCATCACATTTCTTGTTCTGTTGTCATATGCATTATTTTACCATGGGTGGGGAAATTTATTAATAATATAACAAAACATAATCATTTTTACGAGGGGATAGTATGGGAATTTTTAACTCAAGAAATACTGAATTTCGTAATCCGACAGGAGCAGTACCTTCAGGAACAAAAGTTCATTTCAAGATAGTTCTTGAGAGGAATCTGAAATGTTCGTCAGCTGTTGCGATACTGAAGGATGATTCATCAGGAGATGCGGTTGTTTCAAGTATGTTCTGGTGCGGAATGGTCGGAGATGACCATGAGCAATGGGAATGTGATGCAGATCTTGAAAATGTCGGACTGTATTGGTACCATTTTGAGCTTGACACCTGCTACGGAAAAAGATATATAATGAAAGGCTTCGGCGGAGAGGGATATCTCGCCTTGTCTAATCATGAGCAACATTTTCAGCTTTTATGCTATGATAAGGATTTTGCAACGCCGAGCTGGTTGCCGGGCGGTATAATGTATCAGATATTTCCCGACAGATTCTATAATTCCGGCAAACCCAAGGAGGGAATATATCCCGATAAAAAATTGCAGAGCAAGTGGGATGTTATACCCGACTGGCGACCGAATGAGCATGGTATGATAACCAATTCAGATTTTTTCGGAGGTGACCTTGAGGGAATAACACTTAAACTCCCGTATCTTAAAAGTCTCGGCGTAACGTGTATTTATCTTAATCCAATATTTGAAGCATATTCAAATCATAGATATGACACGGGCGATTACGAAAAAATTGATCCTGTACTCGGAAATGAGGAGGATTTCAAAAGACTTTGCAGTGAAGCTAAAAAGCTTGGAATACACGTCATAAATGACGGTGTGTTTAGCCATACCGGTGACGACAGCAAATATTTCAACCGTAAAAACAGATATCCGGCAAACGGTGCATATAATTCAAAAGAATCTCCATATGTAAGTTGGTACAAGTTCATAGAATGGCCCAACATATATAATTCCTGGTGGGGTTTCGACACCCTGCCGGAGGTTGAAGAGCTTTCTGCCTCCTTTAACGAATATATTAACGGTGAAAATGGCATAGTAAGAAAATGGATAAAAGCCGGAAACAGTGGTTGGCGACTTGACGTTGCAGACGAGCTGCCGGATGAGTTTATACAGCATTTGCGTGAGGCAGTGAAGTCCGAAAACAAAGAGGCACTCCTCCTGGGCGAGGTATGGGAGGATGCCTCAAATAAGGAAAGCTACGGTTCAAGAAGGAAATTCCTCCACGGAAAAGAGCTTGACAGTGTAATGAATTATCCGTTCAGGGATGCAATACTCGGTTTCCTTGATTGCGGTGACGGCAGGGATATGATAGAGATTGTTTTGAATATTCTTGAAAATTACCCACGTCCCGTTATACGCTGTCTTATGAATCTTCTCGGAACACATGATACCGAAAGGGTAATTACACTCCTTGCCGGGGAAAAGCAGAACGGCAGAGGAAGGGAATGGCAGGCTGCAACATCATTGAGTCCCGAACAGCGTGAATACGGTCTTAGGAGAATGAGACTTGCAAGCGGAATACTTTATACTCTTCCGGGCATTCCATGTATATACTACGGAGATGAGGTCGGCGTTGAGGGCTATAAGGATCCATTCAACCGTAAAACATTCCCATGGGGAAATGAAGACGAGGGTCTGCTTGAATGGTATAAAAAGCTCGGTGAAATGCGACTTGGGCGATCCTGTCTTGTTGACGGTGATTTGCGGGAGTTTGGCTCTGTCGGCAGAACAATGGGGTATATCCGTGAAGATGAAAATGAAATGCTTCTTTGCGTATTCAATGCAGCGGATCATACCATAAATTTCCGTATGCCTCAGGAGTTCACTAAGGGCACCGCACTACTTGAGACAAAAATTGAAGGTGATGAGCTTATAATTCCTCGTGACAGCTGTGCCTTTGTTGTTATAGACAAAGCCGATATTGAAGAAGTTGAGGAGAAACCTATTATAGAAGAAATTACACAATGTGAAACAGTTGATAAAGAACAATATGCATAAATATTATAGACTGTCGGATAAGTCTTGAAATACTTATTCGACAGTCTTTTTTCAATCCATGTCTCCCAGCAAATATTCTTGATTAATTATAGCTTATCGTTTTCATCAAAATAGCCGTCGGGTCTGTCGTTTATTATATCCTCACAAAGCTTCTTATAATCTTCTATTACATCTTCGGGAGCAACTACCCGCATTTCCCTTGAAAACTGAAACAGCCACCCAAGAAAAGGAGGACTTATCTGTATATCCTCGGTTATTCTGCAATGCTCCTCATCAACACGCTCTATTTGTACCCTTGATCCGAATTTGTCAAATATGCTCCCTATTATTCTATTCTTAAATTCCAACGTTACCCGTCGTACGGGACCGCTGTACATTCTGAAAACCTGATTTGTAATTTGAGGTATATTATCACGAAATTCAAAGGCCGTTCGCGATATTTCTTCATCTGTTTCTTTAATATCCGACATTTTATCTATTCTGTATGTACGTGTACCGTTCAGACTGCCGGGGTCATAGCATATAAGATAATAGTGATTGTCATTCGGTTTTAGTGTAATAGGTTCAACAATATATTCTTTTCCTTCATGGTGATATATCCTGTTTCTGTTTTCATCAAGATCAAAATACCTGAACTTAAGCTTCGTCTTATTATCCACAGCCCTGAGTATCCTGTCTATTTCATACAGATTTATTCCGTCTCTATTGTCATCGCTACTATACATAGAATCATACCTCTCGGTTTGAAGTACCCCCCTGTCCTCACTGTCTGCAAGATTTATAAGAGTTTTTATTATACGATTTGATGTATTTTCATGCATAAAGCTCAATGATTGTATAGAGTCAATAAGTATCTTTGCCGCTATCGTATCGAGAATATAATAATTATCCTCGGCATATTCAAGCAAACGCTTTCTATCATGGCAGGATGCCGAATTTATAAGCTTTGTCTTTAATGAATCTATATCCGATTTCTCGACATCATCCGTAAGTCTGAGAGAATTGACGGCAATTATAAGTTTTTTAAGCTCGTCCATACTGAAATTCACCGTCGCATGATTTTTCTTTGCCTCCGAATAATATTTATTTGTTCTCCCGAAAACTTCTGTTCTGAGGCAATACTCATAGGAATCATTGGAATTAACATATTCCGCCAGAATTTCAAAATCATCGGCAAGCGTTCTTCTGTCGCAGGATATTCCTCTCCTCTCAAGCTCCTCACATATTTTCTTTGTGGAAAGAGCCGCCCGCTCTCCCCTTGCATTTTTTAATATATCGTTTATTTCAAGTATCTTTCTCTTTTGATTTTTCTGACGTGACATAAATACTACTCCTTTTCTAATTGCATTAATACCATTCAAACTATATTTTTCAGCTGAATATTTTTGACGCTAATGGTATGACCTTGCTATTAGTATATTACAATATTATGAATATGTCAAAATTTATTGTACAATAAATTGTACAGCTATTTAAAGTTCCCCGGCATAATAACCTTTTCCCTGCCGTCATCGGGCATTTTCAGATCCCCCATAAGTACAGCATTCTTTATCGCACCCTTACCAAATTTTGAACGTATTCTCTCTATGCATAAATCCCGATTATCAATTTTCTCAAGAATGCTCCCGTCACAAAATATACTGAGCTGTTCCGATGCCGACCTATCCGAGAGTTTTATCGCTCTTATACTGACCGCACGAACAGGTATATTCCAATCATAATTCCTTTCAAACAATTCCATTCCCTTTGCGGCTATGACAGACGGACTTTGAGTACATATATCAAGCATACCTTGAAATTGTTTAAAACGGAGATCGTTACTTCTTACACAAAGCTGTACACCTCCTGCTTTGAGATCATATCTTCTCAATCTGTGACCTATATCCTGCGAAAGCTCCAGCATTACTTTCCATACCTCATTATTATTATTCAGATCACTTACACAGGTTATCCCATGTCCTACTGATTTTATCGGAGGACTGCTGTACATATCGGTTACAGGTGAATTATCCATCCCCATTGCATATTTTTTTAGGTATATTCCGTTCACTCCGAGAAAGCTTTTCAGAACTTCCGCATCGGTTTTTGCTATATCCCCTATGGTGTGTATTCCAAGCTTTTTCAGCTTTTCATTCGTTGCACGACCTACAAAAAGAAGATCTTGTGCCGGCAGCCCCCATACCTTTTCTCTGAAATTCTCAACACCTATAACCGTTACTGCATCGGGCTTTTTCATATCACTTGCAAGCTTTGCAAAAATTTTGTTAAACGACACTCCGACCGATACAGTCAGATTTAATTCCTTTTTTATCCTTTTTCTTATTTTCTGTGCAATTTCCTCTCCTGTTCCGAAAAGTCTATCGCTCCCCGTTACGTCAAGCCAACATTCGTCCATACCATATGGCTCTATCTGATCTGTATAATCTCTGTATATTTCATGTGCCAGTTTGGAATATTTAAGATATTCGTCGTATTGAGGCGGTACAAATGTTATATCCCGACAAAGTCTTTCAGCCTCCCATGCCGCCATTCCGGTTTTAACTCCGCATTTTTTTGCAGCGTCGGATTTTGCAAGAACTATCCCATGACGTTCCTCTGTATTCCCGCAAACTGCAACTGCCTTTCCCTTGAGTGATGGATTAAGCATTATCTCTACCGATGCATAAAAGCTGTTCATATCACTGTGTAAAATTACTCTCGCCATTTTCATTTCACCTCTTGACACAAAGTGCATTTTGTGTTATTATATGTGTAGTATAACTTCTCTATTCAAAAATATTATATTATATTGAACTGCACTTGTCAATAGATTTTGTGCAGTTAAATATCACCATCGGAGGTCTTATTATGAAATTCGGAGAGAAATTGGTAAAGTTACGAACAGAATGTAAACTCAAACAAACGGAGGTAGCAGAGGCAATAGGCATCAGCCGGAGAAATTACATAAGCTATGAAACCGAGGGAAGATATCCCAGAAAAAGAGAAATATATTACAAGCTTGCAGAAATTTTCGGATGCGACGTGAATTATCTTCTTACAGAAGATGAGGAATTTGTTGTTCGTGCCACAGAGCAATACGGTTCTGGCGGAAAAAGAGAGGCGGAAAAACTCGTATCACGGCTTGTAGGAATGTTTGCCGGCGGTGAGCTTTCCGAAGATGACAGGGACGCCGTTATGAGAGCACTTACGGAGGCATATTTTGAATGTAAGGCAGACAATAAAAAATATGCACCGAAAAAGATTGAAAATCCTTCCGATGAATAAATTTTTTCTTTGTCATTGGTGAATATCAACTACCAATTAATCTCGGTCAGGGGTGAAGCTATGGATTCATATGAAATATACCGACAGGCTAATGAGCTTGTGCATAAATGCGGAAGCAGGGATGCACATGATATTGCGGATATGCTCGGGATAAAAATTATATATCGCCCGGATTTCAAAAATCTCTTGGGAATGTATGCCTATTTATGGAAGCACAGAATGATTTTTCTCAATGACAGACTTGACTATTACCTTGAGCAAATGGTTATTGCACATGAAATAGGTCACGACCGCCGACACAGAGAGCTTGCCGCAAAATCGGGACTTCAGGAATTCAGTCTTTTCAGAATGAATAACAGCAGTATCGAATATGAGGCTAACGCCTTTGCGGCACATCTTCTGCTCGACAGTGAAGAGGTATGTGAGTATGCAAAGCAGAACTATGACGTTGTACAAACCTCTGCGGCTATGAATTCAGATGTAAATCTTATGCTGATAAAGCTTCGTGAAATGATGAAGCTCGGATATGATCTCTCCGTGCCGTTTGAACCGGATAGTAAATTTTTTGGAAAAATAAAGAAATAAACGAGGAATACGAATGAGAGAATTTATAAACAGTGTCATTGTGCCGCATAAAAAATTACTTATAATATTAATAATCATACTTGTTGCTTTAATATTGTATGGAATATGGCTATACCATGAAAACAATATAATCAATATTACGGAATATGATATATCAGATAAGGATCTACCAAAAAGCTTTGACGGATTCAGAATAGCTCAGATATCAGATTTTCACAATACAACGCTTGGAAATGACAATGATATTCTTATAGAAGACATAAAAAAAGAAAATCCCGATATAATAGTTATAACGGGAGATTATATAGATTCCTATCACACAAAGAGGGATATTTCCGAACGTCTTGCGAAACGTCTTGTACAAATTGCACCTGTATATTATGTCACAGGCAACCATGAAAGCCGTATGCCGGATGAATTACAGAAACTCCAGAACTGTTTTGAAGATATAGATGTGACAATTCTGAGAGACGATGAATGTATTATACAGCGTGGCACAGACAAAATCAGAATATGCGGAATAGATGACCCGGACTTTACCGGTGCTGAAAGGGAGCCTGAGGACTATGGAAATGAAGCACTTGAAAAAATCAGCCTGCTCAAAACAGACGATACATATACTATCCTCCTTTCCCACCGTCCCGAAATCTTTGACATATACTGCAAATCGGGTGTAAATCTTGTATTCAGCGGACACGCTCACGGCGGACAATTCAGACTCCCTGTGGTTGGGGCTCTTTTTGCCCC
>CANRAN010000064.1 GCA_947628595.1 uncultured Clostridia bacterium
CGTTGACCGTGACAGCGGGCCGGTTCATCATGTAAAAACGACATCAGCAAATGAACATGATGTTACAGCTACAAGTGGATTGATGCATGGTGAAGAAGAAACATTGAATGGCGACAGTGGCTACGTTGGTGCAGATAAACGTCCCGAAGCAATCAGGAAGAACAAGCGAGGCAAGAAAATCAAGTACATTATCAACAGAAAACAATCATCTATCAACAAGCTCTCAAAAAGCGGACAATACGCGGCAAAAAAGAGAGAACATGAAAAATCATCTGTTCGCTGCAAAGTCGAACACGTTTTTGCAGTTGTTAAAAGACTTTTTGGTTATCGGAAAACACGATACCGAGGTCTGCGAAAAAAGATGCTTAAAAGCTATATTATGTTCGCACTGGCAAATCTTTATCTGGCTGACAGAAAATCTCTGTCGGTCTGATTCGCTTTGCCTTGTGAACACAAGGCAGCATACCTATTGCACACTCGGCTTATTTGTGGGGTGTTTTCTTTTTTGCTTCTTATTATTTTTTGATTTATGCGGTGTTGCCTTAATTTTTTCATGATATGACCACCTCTCGAGTATATCATATCTATCTCTTTATTTCATTAACAATTTGTTTACTCATTCAAAAACCCTGATTTTAACTTCTTTTAATATTGACTTTTCCATTTACAAGTAGTACAATTTAGGCATAGATTTACTGCTTTATTTTTACCTTACCCATTGTTAATTCTGTATCGGCAGACATATTGTGACTGTTAAGGTCGCTTGCAGATACCCAAAATTACGAGGGATTGATACTTTTCAGATTTTTCATTGTACAGAAAAAATTTAAAACAAGAAATGATATTGCTGATAAGGGTTTGTATCTATGTCAAAGAATGCATAGAAATGGTAGATATATAAATGATTATTTTAAGAGGTTGTAGTTTGTGGATTATGATTTAAAGTGTGATAAGTTATCCGGATTCTTATGTGGGGCGATGAGGCTTGGATATTCATTAGATGATGCTTGGAGTTTACTATTATCAAGTAGGCAAGGTCAAGGAATTTTAAATGGTGAATATCTATATTGTGAGCATAGAGAGGGTATAGTTTCTGCTGAAGATGCAGATAGGGATTTAGGTAAATATTATACTAAAAATGAAGTTGTGGACCCGGATGTAGATAGTATCGATTTGTTAGCTGAATTTATAGAAAATACACATTTATGGTTTAAGATAGATTATAAAGATATATTTAATAAATATAGCATAGGAAAGTTTTATAAGGATTTTGGGTATTTGTTAGGTGATTATGATAGCAAATTAGTAAGAGCATATCTATTATAATAAATTTTTAGGCTTGCAGATACGCGGATTAATGGGGATTGATACCGAACAATATAGTTTTCATCCTTGTGGTAACATAAAGAAAAATTTAAAACTTTCAGATAGGAATTATCATTGTGAACAATGCGGATATACCGTTGATAGAGATTTTAATGCAAGTTTAAACTTGCGTGATGCTAATGTTTATACAGTAGAGTAACTAAACTTTTAGATATACCGATTCGTTAGTCGTGAATTTAAGTCTTTGGAGCGTTATACTAAACGAGAGTAGTTACGACAAAATCGGACGTGATGAAGAGAAAATGAAAAAAAGCTTATAAATTTGTCAAGCAATTTATAGATTTTTGTAAATTTTCAGTAACGGCATACTAAATAAAAAAACTCAGTGAGGAATAATTTATGTTATACTTATATTTAGGACGAAAGAAAGGTTATCGTCATTCAGGTGATGTAACTTTTGATCATGGATTTGATAGAAGTAATATACAAAAACCCTTTGCGAAGAGGGTAATAAAAGAGATAGATAAATCGGAAGTATTAGGAAAAGATAGTATAATATCTCCTATAATTGGGAGTAGAGCATCAACATTTTTATCAGGTAGTAGTAAGACATTGATATGTTTGATGTATGGAGAAGGTGTAGGTTTTTATTTAGAGGCTATGGGTGATGATTGCTTACCTTTTTTAAAAGAGATTGCTGATAGTAAAGATATTTATATGTGTACGACAACAATGAGAGATTTGTTTAGTTATGGATTTAATAAATTTGTTGTAGAAAATACAAATGAGATAGTTACTGATAGGAAAAGATGGTTAGATTTACAGTTATATTATTTGTTAGAGATTGATAGCTATGAAGAGCAAGTATGATTATAAATTTTGTTATATGTTTAGATACATGATAATATAAGAGTAGCTTGAGCGAGGTTATAATATATGTAAGTGAGATGTTCAGCGGTTGGTCAATGTCAATGCGTGACTCCTCCTTGATTAAAGGTTTATTTTACCCTACCAGTTGTTAATTCTGTATCGGCAAGCATATTGTGACTGTTAAGGTCGCTTGCAGATACCCGGAATTACGGGGGATTGATACCTTGAATAGTTTGAAAGGTGTGGCATGGAATAATGTATAGTTTTGAATACTTAGACAAGGATACTGTATTAGCGAAGGTATATATAGATGGGGATACCGTTGTTGTTGAGAATTATACCAATGATGTTATAGATAGACCGTTTGGTAATTGTGAAAATCCAACAATAGATAATGTAAAGGAGCTTTTCTTAGAAAGATGTTTTCCAGAAACAAGGGTAAATGCCAAACAAATTTTACGGAGCATGGGTATTGATTATTATGATCCTTATAGGATCATAAGAAAAACTCACGGGGTACTAATAGAAGATTGTTATTGGATAAGGTTTAGTGATGAAGATGTATGTTGGAAGGATGTAAACTGTGTAAGAAATTTCTGAAATGTAGTAGTGATTGTAAGTAGATTAGGTATGAAAATAAAGTAGGTACTCTAATAATTTTTTATAAAATTGAATATTAAGCATTATGAGTATTGTATTATATGTTTTTATCAGCTTGCAGATACCCGGATTACGGTTATTGATACCCATGAACGAGTTAATGGTACAAGTTATGAGTAATAGCTTGTACTTTTATATTATGATTAAAGCATGGTGATGTATATGAATTTTATCCTATTAAATAAAGATGTGCCGGTGTTATATTTTTGTGTAGATAGAAGTAAAGGTTTTTTAGATATAAGGGTTACAGAATTGGTAAATAGCAAGATAGTTCCGTTGTCGATAACTAAGGGACTTTCCTTTCAAGATTGGTTAAATGGTAGGTTAGTTCTATCTCATAGAAGAGATGTAATGGCTTTTTTTAGAAAGTTAGGAATTTTTAATATTGAAGACATACTTTGTTGTACAAATGCAATATCTCTATTAGATACATTTTGGGTTAAGGAGGAGAATTCCCAATTAAATTGGAATAGGCTATCTCCTTATAGAAATCCTTTGAATGAGACAGTTTCTAATTTTTCATTTGATGGCAGGATAGAGGGTGAAAAAATAGCAGGTTCCCCTGATTTTGCAACAAGTGGAAATTTTCCAAAATGTTGGAGAAAGGTAAATTATGATATATATTTATATAAGTCAGGTTCTAAGGGTGCTTTCAATGCCGGAATGGAACCTTATTCCGAATACTTTGCATCTGAATTGGCTAAAAGGTTGGGTATTGATAGTGTAGAATACTCATTATTCGAGTATCATGGTAGAGTAGTTACAAGGTGTAAAAATATATGTTCAGAAAAATTTGGTATGTATCCTATATCAGAGGTATTTCCAGGGGTTTCTAAATACTCTGACTTACTAAGTTGCAGTTCCGGTGATTCTTCTAAGGGAGTTCAGTGTAAAAAAATTGTTGATATGTTGTTATTAGATTTTTTATCCTTAAATACTGATAGGCATTTCAGTAACATTAGTGTATGGGTAAATAATGATACTCAGAATTTATGTGGTTTTTCCACAGTTTATGATTACAATCTATCTTTCATGCCATATTATACAGAAGGTAGTATATCAATAGAAGATACTATAAATGATAAAAATAATGATGTATATTTATATTGTAAAGATGATACTTTATTTGAGGATGTAATACCATTATTGTTAAAACATTCTCCTAAAGGGTATATTAAATCTAAAATAGATTCATTAAGGGATTTTAGGTTTGATAATAGTATAAATAGGGGTAATATAGCAAATGAAATACTTAAAAGGCAAATAAAAGCAGCATACAAGTTTTTACATTGATGTTAATCTTTGTTATATCTATTTTATAGGTGGGTGCTTTTATGTTATTAATGTGTAAAGATAATGCTGTTTTCAATATAGAAATTCGTGATATTATAAACTTTAATTTACTGCCAGGATATATAATGAGGCATGGTGTAGATTGTTTTAAACATTGGTTAAAGTTAAGGTATAGTTCTAACGCTAATACATTAGCAAGAAGGTTAAAGGGTGTTTTATTTGGTCAGGGTAATAGGGTACTAATAGATAAGGAAACTCATATACTAAGTTTAAGTGATTGCTATTGGTTAAAAGAAGAGGATTCAAGTTTAAGGTTTAAAGATGTAAGTCCATATTACAGTAATTTTTGGAAAGGTAGTGGAGAATATCATTCAGGCGATGCGATACCTACATTATATGTAGTGGGGTATTTATCGAAAGAATGGGCGTCGTCTGAATATTTATATAAGTATGGTGATAATTTATACATTGAAGCAGAAGTAAGCAGATTGTGTAAGATATGTAATATACCGGTCTGTGATATAGAAGTAATAAAAGGTGGTATAAAAGTAAAAAATTTCACAAACCCTGATGTAATGCTTGAACAGGCTGATGAGTCCGGTTTAATAGATTCAGATGATTTTACTGAGATAGACATAATAAAAAATTTAGGTAAAACAGGAGCTCAAATTATAATAATTGATGCTATAATAATTGATGCTATAATAGGTAATGGTGATAGACATGCAGGAAATTTTGGTTGGTTAAGAGATAGTAATACTGGTAGATATATAGGTGTAGCTCCATTATATGATTTTGATTATGCATTGGGTAGTTGTTTAGAAAAAGATAGATTGATAACTGATGCTGTAAGTTGTATAGTGGGTGATGGTAGGTTTGTAGAAGAAGCAAGAAGAATATGCAGTATTGATACAAATGAAATATTTAAGAAAAGGTCTAAAACTATATCAAATATTTTAATAGGGGCAAAGTAATGAGTATGACAAATAGAATTTCTAAAGATGATTATTATGCTTGCAGATACCCGGAATTACGGGGGATTGATACTGCGAACAGGTTAAGAGTTGGGTGTGTTTTAGGTGTATAAGTACAGCTTGGTTGCTAAGTTATATCATAATAATGAATTAGTAGGGTATAGGTTGTTAGATAAGAATAATTTAAAATGCGATGTTGATTTATTAGATGTAAAGATACTTGTTAATAAGGGTCTAATAAAAGGGGTAACTTTAGACAAACAGGGTATTTTGCATGGGTCAAGTACTGTTGATTTAAGAAGAATACCTCACGAAAGCATATTTAAAAATAATATATCAACTTTTGAGGTAGGCAACAAGATACAAGATAGGTTTAACTTCTGTTCTAAGTTTAAAAAACGATATTGTTTTCAAAGATTGGTAACTTATTTACGTTCAAATACTAATAAAGTATGTACTGTGTATGGTTTAAGGAGAACCGGTAAAACTGTTTTACTGTTACAGGCGATAAATTACTTAGGTTTTAAGAATTGTGCTTATATTTCTTTAAACAAAAAAGATACTTCAAGAGATCTATTATCTACATTAAATAATTGTTATTCTATGGGTATAAGATATGTATTTATAGATGAGATTACTGTGTTAGATGATATACTGTATTTTATACAAACGTTAGCTGATAATTACACCTCTAAGGGTATGCATATTGTAATATCAGGTACAGATTCTTACATTTTAAATGTAGCATCAAAAGGTGCATTATATAATCGTTGTACAATGATCCGAACAACGTATATATCTTTTGGTGAGTATAATCATTTATTTGGTATGGTAAGTATAGGTGATTATATACATTATGGTGGTGTGTTGAATAGAGATTCTTTTTATGATATTGATTCCATGCACGAATACTTATCAACAGCTATTAGTGATAATATACAGCGTTCCATAGAAATTTTAGGTAGAGGAAAGTATGGAAAGCTGTATGACTTAATAGAAATGGGTTTATTTAAAAGGTGTTTAGAGTTAGCTATTCAGCATACAAACGAAGAAATAACAGCATGGGTATTAACTAAAGAATATAAATCTCACGAGGTTGGTTCTGTAAGTCAGTTGTTATCGAGTGTATTAGATGTATCAACCTTATTAGATGTAGATGTACTTACTGAACGGATAAGATATTGTTTAAAGGTTTCAAATATAGGTGGTAATACTGAACAAAACTATAATTTGGTATCTGAGTACTTTGATGCATTTATGTCTTTATTAAAGGAGTTAGATTTAATTGTTTATGCTAAACGTTATATAGGTACAACTTTTAGTAATAGTATTATTTTTACTATGGCTGGCTTAAGATACAATCAGTTAAAAGAAGTAATATGTGTTTTTTTCAGAGATAATTGTTTTCAGAAATTATCTAAAAAAGATAGAAATTTGATTATAAGAAAAATAGAGTCAGATGTATATGGTCAATTAGCCGAACAGACGGTTTTATTGGAAATGATTTCAAGGTTTGGGTATGATAAGGTATATAAATTTAGTAGTATGTTGGGTGAAGAAGTAGACTGTATTATAGAAATGAAAACAGGTCTTGCTTTAATAAAAGTTAAATGGGATAAAAATGCTATTAAAGACCAATGTATTCATTTAATAAATAAAGATTTTAATTCCTTGATAGAAAAGGTAACAGGGTATAAGATATTGGAGAGAATAGTAGTATATAGGGGAGAAACAAAACAGGTAAATGTAGATGGTTTGAATATACATTACGTTAATATAAATTCCTTTTTACTGAGTCCTGAGGTTTATTTGTGAATAAAGCAATCGCTTTGGGTATAAAGTATTGGCTTGCAGATACCCGGAATTACGGGGGATTGATACCCTCCGTTTTTCTCTCCCCCGTAACGTGGTCTGCAATGTTGGCGGTCGTGCAATGCGTGGCTGCTCCTTGATTGGAGATTTATTTTACCTTACCCGTTGTTAATTCTGTATCAGCAGGTATATTGTGACTGTTAAGGTCGGCTTGAAGATACCCGGAATTATGGGGGATTGATACTCAGATATAATCTTTAACTCCATAACGAAATGCTTGCAGATACCCGGAATTACGGGGGATTGATACCCTCCGGTTTCTCTCCCCCGTAACGTGGTCTGCAATGTTGGCGGTCGTGCAATGCGTGGCTGCTCCTTGATTGGAGATTCATTTTACCTTACCCGTTGTTAATTCTGTATTGGCAAGCGCATTGTGATAATTAAGCAAAAATTCCATTATTGCTATGTAGTTTTTTAAAAAATCGGAATTTTTAGTTGCTTTTTATTCATATCTGTTCATTTTTTATTTTATTTTTCTGAGATTGTGCTTTTGTCTTGACTTTTCCTACACATAGTGCTACAATCTGAATATAGCATTATTGCTGTATTTTACCTTACCCATTGTTAATTCTGTATCGGCAGG
>CANRAN010000065.1 GCA_947628595.1 uncultured Clostridia bacterium
ACACACGGGGTTAGCTCGTTGATACTGTATGGGTTACCATACTTGAGCGAGAAGCCCCCACCTCTATAGGTGGGGGAATATGTCACTTGCTTTATCAAATTTCTGATATTTCCTTTTGTTTCTTTTTACTGAAACTGTACAGTACCGGATTATACGATTTTTCTAAAATTTCATTATCGGCTTGTTTAGTGTATTCAATTAGATTTGTCTTTTCTTCTTTTAAGATAATAAAATATACCGCAAACGGCAATAACTGCAACAGATATACCCCTAAGTATCCACGCATATGTACCGTGCAAAAGGTCAGCTTCGACAAATTCATTCGCAAGCCACCAGCCGCCGAGAAAAAGAAAATATATGCTGATAGGAATTATAATTTTTCCCTCTTTCCTGAAACGTACAAAAAGCACTACTGCCACAAGAAACCATGCAGCGGCGTAAACATAACCCATAAAATCTGCTCCTTTGGAAATTGTCGAACTGTTACTTTTCTCTTCTGCTCTTCTTTTTATCAGATCTCAGCAATATACTCAGAATAAAATATATAACCATTGCAACAATTACGCAATAATGTATTATATCCATAAATACATTACCGGGCATTATTTGAGCAAAGGCATAATCAGCTAAAATCCATATTCCCTCAAGAAGAAAAAACAGTGCAAACGGTCTGTAATATGCAAAGCCTCTAAATTTAGGACTATACATCAGAGTCGTCACAGCAAGGCAAGCAACAGCGGATATTATAGCAAGAATCATAAAAATCACACTCCTGTTTCTACATAGAATTATACAGTTTATTCCGCAAAAAATCAAGACTGTTATACTTTTTGCGGTATATCCTATAATACTTATTGTAATATTATACAATAATGTACAAATTGTATTAATAATCATAAAAAAATATTATGTTTTAGTTAGGCGGTTGAAAGTTTGACATTAATATGTTAAAATTCTAATTGTATAGGTTTATAGTAACTGCGAAAAAATATGGGAAGGGGAAAAAATATGTGCGGATTATGTGGATTTACGGGTGAGATTATTGACAGAGATAAGGTCCTTGAAAATATGACAGATGTTATCACTCACAGAGGACCTGACAGTGTCGGTTATTACAAGGATAACAGGATTTCAATGGGATTCCGTCGTCTTAGTATAATTGACCTTAAGGGTGGAGATCAGCCAATATATAACGAGGATAAAAGCCTTGTACTGATGTTTAACGGAGAAATTTATAACCACAAAGAGCTTCGTGATGAGCTTAAGGAAAAAGGACATAGGTTTTATACAAATGCCGATTCTGAGGTTCTTATACACGGATTTGAGCAGTGGGGTGAAAAGCTTCTCAATAAGCTCCGCGGAATGTTCGGTTTTGCAATATATAATACCAAGGACGGTTCACTTTTTATTGCGAGAGATTTCTTCGGAATAAAGCCCATGCATTATGCCGTTATAGACGGCGAGCTAATATACGGCTCGGAAATAAAGAGTATTCTTGAGCATCCGAAATATGTTAAGAAATTCAATTATAAGGCACTTGACAATTATCTGTCATTCCAGTATGTTGTTCCGCCGGAAACTTTCTTTGAGGGGATATATTGCCTTCTTCCGGGGCATTATATGTGGTTCAGGAACGGAAAGGTTACAACAACAAGATATTTTGAAGCTACTTTTGAGCCGGATTACAATCTTACTGAAAAAGAAGCAGTGGATAAAATTGAGGAAGTGTTTGAAAATTCCGTCAATACACATAAGATAAGTGATGTTGAGGTCGGCTGTTTTCTGTCAAGCGGAGTTGATTCAAGTTATGTGTCAACCTATTTTGCTGATCAAAAAACCTTTACGGTAGGCTTTGATTTTGGTGAAAGATATAATGAAATTAGTTGGGCGGAGGGACTGTCAAAGGAGATAGGAGTCGAGCACCATACTCATCTTATAGGCTCGGAGGAGTTTTGGTCTGCTGTGCCGAAAGTACAGTATCATATGGATCAGCCGCTTGCTGACCCGTCCTGTATCGCCCTGTATTTTGTTTCTAAGCTTGCAAGCGAATATGTAAAGGTTGTACTTTCCGGAGAAGGTGCAGATGAGCTGTTCGGAGGCTATACCGTATATAATGAGCCTCATGTATTCAAGCTCTATCAGAAAATTCTCCCTGAGAAGCTGAGATATGCTCTTGCAAGAAAGGCTAAGAAATGGCCTCATATAAAGGGCAGGGGATATATACTCAGGGGTGCAAGAAAGACGGAGGATAAGTTTATAGGTAATGCCTTTATGTATGACGATGAGGAAAAAAGGGAAATACTCAAGGATAATTCGATAGTAACACGTCCGCAGGATCTTTGCCGCAAATATTATGACAGGGTCAAGAACTATGATGAGGTAACGAAAATGCAGTATCTTGACATAAATCTTTGGATGGTTGGAGATATTCTCCTAAAGGCTGACCGTATGAGTATGGCAAATTCTCTCGAGCTGAGAGTACCATTTCTTGATAGGGAGGTATTCAAGGTTGCAAGAACGATACCGACAAAGCTGCGTATTGCACACGGTACGACAAAGTATGCAATGCGTATGGCGGCACTTCGGCATTTGCCGAAAGCGACTGCACAGAAGCCGAAGCTTGGTTTTCCTGTTCCTACAAGGGTATGGCTCAAGGATAAGAAATATTATGACAGAGTAAAGGAAATGTTTACATCACCGACAGCGGAAAAATTCTTTAATACCGATCTTATTGTATCGTATCTTGATGACCACTTTAACGGTAAGGAGGACAACAGCCGTAAGGTATGGACTATATATGTATTTCTTGTATGGTACAATATCTATTTCGGTGATGAGGATAAAATCAATCGTCCGGAGGGTGTGACAATGCCGTCAAATGAGTTATAATAAATAATAAAATAAATAAACGGTTGTACATATTCAGCGTACAGCCGTTTTTTCTTGATTTTTATGTATTTTCGTTCAATAGTCGTATGGTTATATTTGTTAAATTTGCCTATGACAATTTTTTTTTGAAAGTATTATAATAATACTATGTAGAGCTTGTGGGAAGGAGGCGATAGTGTGTTTGAAACGGGAGATACAGTTATATACGGTTCGCAGGGGGTCTGTAAGATAACAGGAAAAGAGCAAAAGAGAATAGGCTCGCAATATGTTGATTATTTTGTTTTACAACCTGTTTATGATGAAAATTCTACTATATTCGTACCGGCAAATAATGAACTGCTTATGGGAAAGATGAAGTCTGTTCTTTCTCAAGAGGAAATATATGAGATGATAAATTCGATTTCCGATGATGAAATTATTGACGCACTCGATGATAATGAACGCAGAGAGCAGTATCAGAAAATAATAGCTGAGGGCGACAGACGTATGCTTTTTAGGCTCATAAAAACTTTATATCTGAAAAAGCTTTCACAGGAGAAAAAAGGAAAAAAGCTGCATCAATCGGATGAAGCAATTCTGAAACAGGCGGAAAAGCTTTTGCACAATGAATTTGCCCTTGTGCTTGATATGAAACCTGACGAGGTTCTGCCATTCATAATTAACAGTATCGAAAAGAAAATAAGTTGAAATAAAGCAGCCGTACGGTGTTATTCACCAATGCGGCTGTATATTTTTGTTTAAATTACTATTCGTCCGTTTCCTCCTGTATATTTTCCGGCAGAGATTCCGCACCGATTGTTTCATGATGATATGTGGGGACAATTTCTGCAATTATCTTTTCAACAGAATCCTTATCATTCCTGTCTGCGGCATCATGCAATTTCCTCAAATGCCCGATAAACATATCAATGCTGAACTCAATAGGCTTGCCGATGTAAATTTTTTTGTTATCGGTCTTTGTTATGCCCTCCTCGTTCAGAAGAAGCTCCTCATAGAGCTTTTCACCGGGACGAAGACCCGTATATTCTATCTTTATATCTTCGTGAGGCTTAAAGCCCGAAAGACGTATAAGATTTTCAGCAAGTACCTTGATTTTTACAGGCTCACCCATGTCAAGTATGAATATCTCTCCGCCCTTTGCGAGACTTCCTGCTGTGAGGACGAGCGATACTGCCTCCGGTATTGTCATAAAGTAGCGTATAATATCCGGGTGTGTAACGGTAACGGGACCGCCTGTGCGTATCTGCTCCTTAAACAGAGGTATAACAGAGCCGTTAGAACCGAGAACATTACCGAAACGCACAGCAACGAAATTCGTTTTGCTGCGTTTCCCCATCATCTGTATTATCATTTCGCATATTCTTTTGGAGGCACCCATAACGCTTGTGGGATTTACAGCTTTATCGGTTGAAATCTGTACAAAATTCTTTACATGATATTTGTCGGCAACTCTTGCAAGCTTGAGTGTTCCGAAAACATTGTTCTTAACGGCCTCCTCCGGATTTGTTTCCATAAGAGGTACGTGCTTGTGTGCTGCCGCATGGAATACTACATCAATATTCTTTGTCGCAAAGATATGCTCAAGCTTTTCCTCGTCACGGACGGAGGCAATCTGCACCTCAAAGGACAAATCCGTTCCGTGCTTTCTTATAAGCTCCTGTTGAATTTCGTATGCATTATTTTCGTATATATCAAGTATAATAAGGTGCTTGGGTTTTAGCCTTGCTATCTGACGGCAAAGCTCTGAGCCTATCGAGCCGCCTCCGCCTGTTACAAGGACGGTTTGTCCGATAAGATATTTTCCGTATTTTTCTGTATCAAACACAACAGGCTCACGTCCGAGAAGATCTTCAACCTCAACTTGCCTTATGGATGAGGTTATCGGTACACCGGCTGTCATAAGATTGTATATATTCGGAATGATTTTTACCTCAAGATGTGTTTTGGTGCAGGCATCAAGTATTCTCTTCTTATCTGTTATGCTTATCTGTGATATTGTGAACAGTATGACCTCTATATCATATTCTTCGCATATTTCCGGTATCTCATAGGTTGTTCCGACAATTTTAACCCCTGATATCCGACGATGGAGCTTTTCCTTGTTGTCGTCAACTATACAAACGGGAATATATTCATTTCCCGGAGTTTTTGAAAGCTCACTCAATACAGACAGTGCACCCTCGCCGCCGCCTATTATCAGAAGTCGCTTTTTTGCCTTATGCGCAAGATTTCTCCTTTCAAGTATCTTGTTAAGGCGGTAGACTATTCTGAACATCATAACAAACAGTGTAGACATAAGGGCGAAGGTTATATATACCCTCGTTCCGAAATTAAATTCAGGTATAAATGCACCGAAAGTCATTGTTATTACCATGAATGAAAGATTTGCTGTGAGGGATGCAATTCCCGCATAGAAAAAGTCCTCTATATCTGCGTATCTCCAAAGCTTGTTATAAAGTCTGAAAAGCAGGAATACAACGGTAAAGCAGATATTAACTACGAGTGCGCCGCTAAGGAAAATATCGGTATGTTCTGTCATAAGGAAATTATCCCAGTTCATTCCGTAGTTTATTATATATGAAAGATAGTACGATAAATTCCAAAGCACGAGGTCACATAAGAAAAGAATAATTCGTCTGTGTGAGCTTAAAGCATTATATATTTTATGCATATAGTATTCATTCTCCGTTTTTTGGTGTCTTGATTTCAACACCATGTTTTCATACTAACCCAAATTATATTACTTTTTCCCGAAAAATACAATAGCTTATGTCCTTTTATACGGAAGTTAAAGAAAAATAAAGCACATAAGGCAAAATATTATACACTTTTTCGACATTTTAATTCTTAGTAAGAATAATACAAATAGCTATATGTTCTATAATAATATCTTAGGTTGAAATGTATATTTATGTAGAAAAAAGTACAAGCGGAGAGTAATTTCTGCATTTCATCATACACCCGGCTTTGGAAAGGAAGAACTGAGCATGGTCAAAATTGGTCTTGATATAGGCTCTACTACCGTTAAGTGTGTAGTGCTTGATGAGAGTAATAATATATTATTTAACACATATGAAAGACATTATTCACAGATTACAGGAAAAATAGCTGAGTTGCTGAAAATCGTAAGAAATAAGATACCAAAGGGTGAAACAGCACTCGTATCAATGTCAGGCTCGGCAGGAATGGGGGTTGCAGAAGCCTGCGGAATAGATTTTATACAGGAAGTCTATGCCACAAGAGCGGCTGCAAATACTTTTTTGCCCGATACCGATGTTGTAATTGAGCTTGGCGGAGAGGATGCAAAGATACTTTTCCTCTCAGGTGGAATGGAGGTCCGCATGAACGGCTCGTGTGCGGGAGGTACGGGTGCATTTATTGATCAAATGGCAACACTCCTCAATGTACCTATCGAGGAGCTTGACGGTCTTGCGGAAAGGCATGAGAAAACCTATACAATCGCCTCACGCTGCGGAGTTTTTGCAAAAACCGATATACAGCCCCTGCTCAATCAGGGGGCAAAAAAAGAGGACGTTGCCGCAAGTATATTTATGGCAGTTGTGAATCAGACAATATCCGGACTTGCACAGGGCAGAGAAATAAAGGGAAATGTTGTATATCTCGGTGGACCGCTCACATTTATACCACAGCTCAGAAAGGATTTTGATAAGGTACTCGGAACAAAGGGAATATGCCCGGAAAATTCGCTTTATTATGTTTCCATAGGTGCGGCACTTTGTGCGGAAAAAAACATAGATTTTGATTTGGTATGCCAAAAGATAGAAAAATACAGGGGTACGGGAAATTTCGCATTCAATAAACCGCTTTTCAAGGATGAGCAGGAGCTTGAAATATTCAGAAAAAGACATTCACTTGCCAAGGTTGAAAATGGTACTCTTGAGGGATATAGTGGAAATGCCTTTGTCGGAATAGATGCAGGCTCAACGACTGTCAAGGGTGTTGTTACGGACGATAAGGGTACACTTCTTTATTCCGAATATATGTCCAACAGCGGCAACCCCGTTCCGATTGTCAAGAAATTTCTTGAAAATATATATAAAAAATGCCCGGATATAAAAATAAAAGGTTCAGCTGTCACCGGATACGGTGAGGAGATTATAAAAAATGCGTTCGGTGCGGATTTCGGAATAGTTGAAACCGTTGCACATATGACAGCGGCAAAGAAATTCATGCCCGATGTTGAATTTATCATAGATATAGGCGGACAGGATATAAAATGCTTCAAGATAAGAAACGGTGTCATAGATAATATATTCCTTAATGAAGCCTGTTCATCAGGCTGCGGCTCATTTTTGCAGACCTTTGCAAATGCCCTCGGTTATTCTGTGGAGGAATTTTCGGAAATGGGACTTCTTGCAAAGCATCCTGTTGACCTCGGCTCACGGTGTACCGTATTCATGAATTCTTCCGTTAAGCAGGCACAGAAGGACGGGGCGACAATTGAGGATATATCCGCAGGATTGTGTCTGAGCGTTGTAAAAAATGCACTGTATAAGGTCATAAGGGTTTCAAACCCGAGAGAACTCGGCAAGAAAATTGTTGTTCAGGGAGGAACATTCCTCAATGATGCAGTGCTGAGAGCATTCGAGCAGGAAATGGGCGTTGATGTTATAAGACCCGATATATCCGGTCTTATGGGTGCATA
>CANRAN010000066.1 GCA_947628595.1 uncultured Clostridia bacterium
GGTACAATCCCATGCTTTCGTACTTTTAATTGACAGGATTAAGAACGACACTATATGCTTCATGCCCACCATATCAGGATATATTTGGATAGACACACAGCAATATACTGTCCTCCAAATATTTTTCATTGAAAAAAAGAGCAGCGAATAACACTGCTCTCCTATTTGTAATACCTTATTTTTTGCTAAGACCTATTCCCCCGGAGTCATTTCCGGAATACTTGGTGTGCTCCCCGAAAAACCGCCCAGCAAGCCTAAAATACCCATACCGGATTCGTCCTCTGTAACCGTATAGTCGCTCGGTACGGTAAACAATGAAGCATCAGCCTTTGTTTCAAACTTTGAAATATTTATATCAACCTTATTTTCCCCATTACCTATCGAACAGCCCTTGATACTATCCCCGTCAAAATAAAGCTTAAGGGTAATCGGCTCCTGTGTCTTGCTCGATTCATCAGCTGAACTTAACTGTATGCTTCCGGTAAGTCCTGCTATTCCCGAAAGGGCAGATGGATCATAATTTATGGTGTATGCCTCGTAGCTGTATGTGTTATCTCCGAATTTTTCTTCTCCCTCGCCCGCACTCTTTATTGTGTCTTTCGTCAGACCATATGAGGAAATAACCTCACTCATATCTGTTGAAGATTCCGCATTGCTTGATTGCTGCTCTACTTTCGTCAGGATTGCCGTTTTATCATTTGAGTTAAGGAAATATATACCGTCACTGTTCGTGAGCATATCCATATTACTTCCGGCAATGCCAATATTAACTCTCGCAGCATTTTCAGCATTTTTGGCAAAACCAACCGAAATTTCGGTGCCTGCCGGAATAATACTTGCTGACATCTCTCCGCTTTCCCCTGCTTCAGGAATTTTCATGGAGATTGTAACATCAAGCTCATCACTCAAAAATTGATTTATAAATGCCTTTGTCTTATTTCCGAGTACATCAGCTCCGATAGCACTCTCTATCGGTTCCCTTATCCTTTCGTCTAACTCGACGACGCTTTCCTGACTCTCCGCCGGTGCAGCAGCCTCCCCTTTCGAGGAATCTTTGTCACCATTATTGCTACAAGCCGCAAAGGACAATGCCACAACACCTGTAAGTAGGACAGCAAGAATTCTTTTTTTCATTTAAAGCAACTCCTTGTAATTTTCTTTAATTTATTCTACCATAAAAATACGAACAATTCAACAAAAACTATTTTAAATATTAACGGCGACTGAAAATATATTAAAAAATAAGATCATTGTATGCTCTATCCTCTGCAAATATGTATATTATACAAAAATTATATTCATTTTTTTTTAAAAAAGTTGACAACAACGGGCTGTAATGGTATATTATATATAGTGTAATGTTTAATCGTAATCGGATAGAGGTGCGGTATTGCGTGTAGCATAAGTGAGATCGCCGTGGTCTGTGATTTATGCAAATGGCTGTATCGCCGAAGGAAAAACCGGTGGCAAGGTTTTTCCTGGGTATATGTCACACCGACATATAACTGTCATCATACTGCTATGATGGGGAGCTATCGTTATGTCCAGCTCTGCGGAAGGTCTTTAGCCTTGTTGTAGTACATTGGTGAACCGATTCCTGTCGGTTCATTTTTTATGCGATTGCTGCACTAAATTACCACGAGGAGAGAAAGTAATGGAGAAAAAGTATAATGTAGGAATAATCGGTGCAACGGGTATGGTAGGTCAGCGTTTTGCGACACTGCTCGAAAATCATCCGTGGTTCAATGTTACTGTACTTGCTGCAAGCTCACGCAGTGCCGGAAAAACATATAAGGAGGCTGTTGAGGGTCGCTGGGCTATGACGGCTCCTATCCCTGAAAATATGAAGGATATGGTCATTCTTGATGCTGCCGATGTTCAAACCGTAGCTTCAATGGCTGATTTCGTATTCTGTGCGGTTGATATGAAAAAAGAGGATATCCGTGCATTGGAGGAAGCTTATGCAAAGGCTGAATGTCCTGTTGTTTCAAATAACAGTGCACATCGTTTTACACCTGATGTACCAATGGTAATTCCGGAAATAAATGATAATCATCTTGAGATAATCGAGGCTCAGAGAAAGCGTCTCGGAACAAAGAAGGGATTTATTGCCGTTAAGTCCAACTGCTCGCTTCAGAGCTATGTTCCCGCTGTTCATCCCCTGCTCAAGTATGGTGTAACAAAGGTTCTCGCCTGCACATATCAGGCAATCTCCGGAGCCGGTAAAACCTTTGAGAGATGGCCCGAAATGGTTGATAATGTTATCCCCTACATAGGCGGAGAAGAAGAAAAATCCGAGCAGGAACCACTTAAAATCTGGGGTACAATAGAAAATGGTGAAATAGTCAAGGCAAACACTCCGTCTATCACAGCTCAGTGTATCCGTGTTCCTGTTTCTGACGGTCATACTGCCGCTGTTTTCGTTGAGCTAAAGGATAACCCCGGTATCGAACAGATCATAAGCGACTGGGAAAGCTATTCCGGCAAGCCGCAGAAGCTTAAGCTCCCGAGCGCACCAAAGCAGTTTTTACACTATTTCAGAGAAAATGACAGACCTCAGATAAAGAGCGAGCGTAATCTTGAAAACGGCATGGCTGTTTCAGTAGGCAGACTCAGAGAGGATACACAATATACAATCAAATTTGTTTGTATGTCACACAACACATTGAGAGGAGCTGCCGGCGGTGCTGTACTTCTTGCAGAGCTCCTTTGTGCAGAGGGATATATAACACATGAATGATTTATGATGATCGGAGGAAATTATTATGAATGATCATATTTTTACCGGATCAGGCGTTGCTATCGTCACTCCCATGAATAATGACGGTAGTGTGAATTTCGAGGAATACGGAAAACTCATAGATTTCCAGATAGAAAACGGAACGGATGCAATTATAGCCTGCGGAACAACAGGAGAATCCGCCACAATGAGCGGTGAGGAGCACTGCAAGGTTATAGAATACACTGTTAAAAAGGTAGACGGAAGGGTTCCTGTTATAGCAGGTGCCGGGAGTAATGATACAGCATTTGCCGGAGAACTTTCTGTTGAGGCTGAAAAGCTTGGTGCAGACGCTATATTGTCCGTAACTCCATACTATAATAAAACATCACAAAGCGGTCTTGTTCGTCATTATAACTATATTGCCGATAAGGTAAATATTCCGATAATTCTCTACAATGTTCCGTCAAGAACCGGCTGTAATATAAAGCCTGAAACCTATGCGGAGCTTTGCAAGCACCCGAATATCAAGGCTACCAAGGAGGCTAACGGGGACACGTCCGCACTTGTACGTACAATGGCACTATGCGGCGATAACCTTGAGGTTTACAGCGGCGAGGACAGTCAGGCATTCACAATAACAGCTATGGGCGGACTCGGTGTAATATCCGTATTCGCAAATATCTGCCCGAGAGAGTCACATGAAATTGTACAAAAAACGCTTAACGGTGATTTTAAGGGAGGATTCGAGCTTCAGAAAAAATATATTGCACTTATGGATGCTTTGTTCTCTGATGTAAACCCTATACCTGTCAAGGCTGCTATGAACCTTATGGGTTTTAACTGTGGTTCTTGCAGACTTCCGCTCGATAATATGAGTGAAAGTGGTCTTGAAAAGCTTAGACAGTGTATGAAAGCATACGGACTTATATAACCCGGAACGGAGAAGATAAAATGACAGATATTATATTATCGGGATGCTCAGGCAAAATGGGTGCTTCCATTATTGCCTGCGTGAAATCCCGCACGGATTGTAAAATAACAGCAGGTGTGGATCTTGCAGAGCCGAGGAATGTTGATTTTTCCTATGCAGCAGGCTTTGATAAACTTGACGCTTGCGGTGATGTTATTATAGACTTTTCAAACCCTGCTGTGCTTGATTCAATGCTTGAATATGCCATAGAGAAAAAGCTGCCGTGCGTTATATGTACAACAGGCTATAATGAGGAACAGAAAAGCAAAATACATAAGGCTGCGGAAAGCATACCTGTATTTTACTCGGGCAATATGTCGCTCGGAATTAATCTAATTATAGAACTTGCCAAAAAGGCTGCATCCGTGTTCGGCGAGGATTTTGATATCGAGATAGTTGAGCAGCATCATAATCAAAAGCTTGACGCACCGAGCGGGACCGCACTTATGATAGCCGACGCTGTTTCCGAGGTAAGGAATGACAGCGAATATATATACGACCGCCATGCATACAGAAGAAAACGTAATAAAAATGAGATAGGAATCCATTCTGTAAGAGGCGGAAATATTGTTGGAGAGCATGAAATTATTTTTGCCGGAACAGATGAGATACTCAAAATTTCTCACAGCGCACGTTCAAAGACGGTATTTGCTGTGGGAGCTGTTAATGCCGCTGTATTTCTCAAGGGAAAGGCACCCGGAATGTACGATATGTCTGATTTGCTTGCATCAAAATAACAACACATAGTTTTTACAAAGGAGCGTGAACCTAATGAAGCCTACGATTACCGTATGCCACGATATTACCCTGATAACCCTACGCAATATTCCCGCCGATATCAGCTTTATAGCTAAAGTATTTGACAAGATTGCCGAAATGGGTACAGACGTGGATATGATTTCCCTGTCCCCTGTTCAAAGTTCAAGGACGAATTTATCCTTTACCGTCAAGGATGATGATCTGGTTAATATACTGAGCTATACCTCAAAGCTTGATGACGGTTCTGTTAAATCCATTGTAAGCAGCGGAAATTGCAAGATATCAATAAATGATGAGGCTATGGAAAATTGTCCCGGAGTTGCCGCTAAGGTGTTTACAAACGCCGCAAAGTCTGACGGTGAAATCAGACTTATAACCACGAGCGAGTCACAGATTTCCCTGTTAGTAACAAAATCAGATTGCGATGCGGTTTTTTCAAAAATAAAAGAGGCCTTTGAATAACTCTTAATAATAAAAAAACGGAATTAATCAATATTATATCGGGAGGTTCGCAGGAATCTCCCGATTTTCTCAGTACATTCCCACATGATATAAATAAATCCTACCGAACAGATATTCCCGACAGATAAATATTACAATTTTATGGCTTGGATAGGTCATTTTTCCGACTTTTTGCTAAAAAAGATAATCAATATTGAAATTGGGGAACATTTATTATATAATAATAGCTGTGTAGATTTTTTGTCATATGATGCATAAATATGTATAGTGTGACAAAGTCTTATTTTCGCCTTATTACGCTAATATAAAGATGAACGTGGGAGTGGTTTTCTGTGATAAGCAATTATGATCATCTGCTTGATAATGTAAAAAGAATACATTTTGTCGGAATAGGCGGCTCAGGTATGTGTCCGCTTGCGGAAATCCTTTTTAACGAGGGCTTTGAAATAACGGGCTCGGATATTTCGGAATCCGATACCCTCGAAAGGATACGCTCCTACGGAATACCCGTGACAATGGGACATTTTCCCGAAAATGTTCTTGGTGCGGATCTTGTTGTATATACTGCCGCTGTCAAGCTCGATAATCCCGAACTTGTTTCAGCAAAGGAGCATAATATCCGTGCAGTTGAAAGGTGCATAATGCTCGGTGCCGTTGTGGAGAAATATAAAAATTCCATAGCTGTATGCGGTACACACGGAAAAACCACAACCACATCTATGATAACGCAGATCCTTACAATGACGAATTTTGATCCTACCGTAATTATCGGCGGAAAACTCCCCTATATCGGCGGTAACAGCCGTATAGGTAAATCAGACATTATCGTATGTGAGGCTTGCGAATATGTTGACACGTTCCTGCATATATACCCTTCCGTTTCGGTAATACTTAATGTAGACGAGGATCATCTTGACTATTTCGGTACACTTAACAGAGTTAAACAGTCATTTACAAAATTTGCAGACCAGACATCGGATACACTTATTGTAAACGGTGACGATGAAAATACCATGTTCTGCATTAATCATATGAATACAAATGGAAAGAAAATCATAACTTTCGGTTTCGGAAAGGATAATGACTTCCGTGCAGAAATACATGATAATAATTCTGTGTGCAAAACATTTGATATAATATGTAACAGTAAGTCTATAATGACGGTAGAACTGAGGGTTCCCGGTAAATTCAATGTAATGAATGCCCTTGCCGCCGCTGCAACAGCATATACTCTTGGAGCAAGTTCTGAAGGAATTTCAGATGCCCTCAATAAGTTTACGGGTGCCCACAGAAGATTTGAAATTCTCGGAAAACCCAAGGGAATAACCGTTGCAGACGACTTCGCACATCATCCCACAGAGTTGAAAGCAACACTTACGACTGCCATGAGCATGGGATACAACAATGTATGGGCAATTTTCCAGCCTCATACATTTTCAAGAACCTTTACATTCCTCAATGAATTTGCCGAGGTTCTCTCTATTCCCGATCACTGCATACTTTCGGAGATACTCCCTGTAAGAGAGAAGAATACCTATAATATATACTCAAAGGATCTTGCCGAAAAGATTAACGGCTGTGTATGGTTCAATACCTTTGAAGAAATAACCGATTATGTAACAGAAAAGGCAAGCGATGGGGATCTTATAATTACAATAGGCGGCGGAAATGTTTATATGTGTGCCAATATGATAATGAAAAGGCTTTCATCTGAGTAAATGGAAGCTTGAATAATAAAGGCAGGGATGATAATTTGAATAAAAGGCTGAAGCTCTACGGATTTAACAATCTGACAAAAACTTTAAGTTTTAATATATATGATGTCTGCTATGCAAAGACAGAAAGAGAGCAAAAGGATTATATTGCCTATGTTGACGAGCAATACAATTCAGAGCGTCTTACCAATATACTCTGCAAGGTAACTGAAATGATAGGTGCCTCCGTACTTAATATATCAAAGCAGGATTATGACCCGCAGGGGGCAAGTGTAACGCTGCTTATATCGGAGAAAGGACTTCCGGAAAGACTTGACCCCTCCTGCAACTGCGGAAGCTGTATTATAAACCGTTCAAAGGAATCAATAGCTGCACACCTTGACAAAAGCCATGTTACAGTTCATACCTACCCTGAATATTATCCGGGAAATGCTATTGCCACTTTCCGTGTTGATATTGATGTGTCAACCTGTGGAAAGATTTCGCCTCTTAATACTCTTGATTTGCTTATAGACAGCTTTGACTCAGATATTATCACCATTGATTACAGAGTAAGGGGCTTTACAAGAAATACGGACGGAAAAAAGCTTTTTATCGACCATAAGATAACATCTATTCAGGACTATATAAAGGATGAAACATTAAGACGTTATGATACGGTGGATATAAACGTATATCAGGCAAATATTTTCCATACACAGATGCTTATAAAAGAACTTGAGCTTCAGAATTATCTATTCAAAACAGATGTATATGAAATACCGCCAAAGGAAAGACTTGAAATTTCAAACAGCCTGCGGAGGGAAATGATAGAGATATTCAGTGGTTCAAACGTATATAACGAGGAATGAGTAATGAAGCTTTCTCAGGAACGTGCACCTGTATTTGAGGCACTGAGCGA
>CANRAN010000067.1 GCA_947628595.1 uncultured Clostridia bacterium
AGGGCGTCCCCTTGTCAATGCCTTTACAAACTAATCTCGGCGGCGTGCCGCCGCTGTCCAGTCGCGATTTCGCTCACTGCGTTCGCTCTGACTATTGTGGTGGTGAGTTTGTGTCCGCAATAGTAAGTTTGCCTGTCGGAGTGTGGCAGAAAGTATCGAGAGCGACTCTGACGAGCCGCTCCGCCATAAGTAACCTGTGGCGAGTAAACGGCAGTTTTAGGTCAAGCCTTTTTGCGGCGTGCCGCCGCTGTCCGGTCGAAGTTCCGTGCATTCAACTGTTTTTAAGTCATTCCTTTTGCTTTCCCTAAAGCAGAAATAAATTGATCTGCTGAATTTTTTGCTTTTGCACCTTAATTCTACAAAATCGGGTGCAGAAATATAACCCCACATTCAGAAAATTACTCTCACAAAGTGAGGATTTAATGTTTTATACAACGATAAACCGATTTGATGATTTGAAAGAATAAAAAATAATTGCCGACTGAGAATAAACTCGGCACGACAGTTAATTATTTGTCTAAATATGGTAAATCAGAATAATATATTAAAAAATAGCCTGCGGATGATTTTTCATAACCACAGACTATTTTTTATTATTTACCGAATTTATGGTATGTCAGGTAGGAATAGGATGACTCTCTGTCAGAGCAATGTATATATCTGCACACAGGGCAACAGACAGCATGAAAATATGATATTGTCCCTCAGTGATATTTACCTCGTATCCCTCGCCTTGCTGAGTCCAGCATTTTTTTTGTGTCATAATGACCTCACCGTTTGAATTGAGCATAGAGAACCTCCCGTCGGCAAGATTTCCGATAAAACGGAAAGTGCTGCCGTATATTGCAAAGGAGAATTGCTTATTTATGCACGGGACAAGGGCGTAAAATCTCCTTGAACACCTGATTGTAAAATAATTAAGCATAAAAGTATTGAATTTTATCGTGGAAACGGGTTTGCTTTCATTGTAGGACATTGTAATACGCAGTGAGGGAGAAGCCTCTACATATGCAGTGTAAACAGGCTCAGCATTATCGTTATATATTGTGAAGCCGTCAGTGCACGTGCCTCCACGTCTAATAAAAAATTTCATACCGAACCCCCCGAAAAGTATTTCTGTATTTAGTTTACCCAAAAAATGCATCCTCAATCATAGATTTAGGTATATGGGTTATTTTTGATATATCCTCTGCCGTGACACTGTCCATCCCGACTGTTTCATCGCTTTCAAATGCCAGCAGGAGGTGTGCGGCAAAGCAATCTGCCTCCCTCTCGAATTTTGAAATACAAAAACTTGTATTAAGGCTGAGCTGTATTGTGTTTGTCGTTCCGTGCAATATGATATGACCAAGCTCGTGTGCGGCTGTTATACGACGATTATAGTAGCTCAATGCGGTATTGAGTACAATAAAGGTTATTCCCTCCATAGTTACTGTAAATCCGTTGATATGCTCGGGTAAATCCTTGTCCACTATTATTATTCCCATTTTTTCGCAGATTAAAAACGGATCCGCACTTCCGCATTTATGTATTAACTGTTCAACATTATTTTTTATTTTATTCATATAAATCTCCGTTTATCCGAATGATTCTTTTCTGTGCTGTTTTGCAAGAGCCGCAACTGCCATTATAGCATCTACGATTTTTTTCTTGTCGTCCTCATTAAGGAGAACCCCATCAAACATTAATCCCTGCTGGGAAGTGAGAACCTGTGTAAATTCGTCAAAAACCTCCGAAAGCTCACATACATCATGTCTTTTTACGGTACTTTTTTTGCCCAGAAGATAATCTGTTGATACTCCGAATACCGAGCAGATTTTCAATATCATTTCACTGTCGGGCTGACGCCTGCCCTGTTCATACATTCCGACAGCAGATGCCGATATCCCGAGACTTTCGGCAAGCTCTGACTGTGTTATTTTCTTGTTTTTCCTAAGCTCCTTAATTTTGCTTCCCAAATGGTTATTCATACTATTCCCCCCGGAATTTTTCGGCGGCGGCGTGCCGCCGCTGTCAATCCGTAATTACTTTACTCAGGTCATTAGCCTTATGACCCGAACGCATAGATACGCAAAAAAACAGGCAATAGGTCTGTCATTTGTAGTTATGGAGCGGCTTGGAGAACCACTCACGATAATATCTTATGGTTTCCGACAGGTAAATTTATTATTGCGGACACAGACCTGTTGTTCACAATAGTCAAATCAACTGCGGTGAGCGAAAATGCAAACATGGGTGCAACGACTCGCTATTGTTGCTAATATTATAACACCACGGAACGTGTATTTCAAGTATTATTTTTTATTATTTTATCTATTATACAATTTATGCGACAACGTTAAAAAAATTAAAAATTACCTATTGATTTTTAGCTGAAATGGGTTATAATTAATTATAGGCGAAGTTAAAGTACACGTATTTAAAGTAATAGTGTATTTTATATGCCTACATTTTTTTAAAAATTCAACTACACGAACTGTGTGGAAAGGAGCAGATATGACATATAGAGAGTGGTCAGAGGAATACTTTGAAAGTGCAAGAAACGTAAAAAGACAGATAGATGAGTTAAAAGATGAGTTAAAGACTGTATCTGCCGATAAGCTTGCCGAACTTACAAACAGGATACATATCATGACAACGATGTATTATGATTGTTTGGATACTGCAAGACTTCTTGGAAGAAGAGAGGGAGAATGCTGATGAAGACAATTATAAGAAATATAGATGAACGTGAAGAAAAGGAAATGTCGCTTTTCGCATTTCTAAATAACAGGGAAGACGGTGGGAATGATAATCAGCGTAAAAGAATGAAGCGTATATTAAAGCTTGCAATGGAAAATGAGCTTACCGACAGACAGAAGGTTTGTATAAATATGAAATTCTATTTGGGAATGAAGGTTGGTGAAATAGCAGATAAGCTTGATATAAAGCCGGCAACCGTATATAAGCATATAAGAAAGGGAATAGCTGTGATGAAGCATTGTGCAATATACCTCTGATACATATGTTTTTGAATTTTTTATTTTATTTATGAATAAAAAAATGAAAAATGACAATGCTATAAGGGACAGAATTATTTTGGAGGTATTTTATATGCTTGATAAAATTTCTTTGATACTGCTCATAATCGGCGGACTTAACTGGGGTTCTGTCGGTATATTCCAGTTTGATATTGTCGCTTGGATTTGCGGCGGACAGACAGGTATCATAAGCAGAATCATCTATACTCTTGTAGCACTTGCTGCTATATGGTGTATTTCGCTTTTATTTCGTGATGACACGTCCTACAATAAGGATAGATCGGCATACAGTGAATAATACCGATCGCACGACAAGACTTATACCAAAATTATGAAAAGCGGTCTGCTGCACTTATAGTGTGCGACAGACCGCTTATCCTAATTGTTACCCAACATAATTTTAGTTATATGCCCATTATTGTCCGTTTTTATTGTATATGAATTTTTATTGGGGGGTGAATAAGAATAACCGTTTCCATCGGGAGAAAGCTTTATGCTCTCCTTGTTTTTTCTAAGCTCCACCATAAGATTGGAGACAATGACCGGAAATGAATTATTGGGAATGAGCAGAGAATCACTGTTGCATATAAGTGAACCGAGAGAAACAGTGTATTTACCATTTGAGCAACGGAAGCTTAGTCCGGACATGGTTTCCGGAGAATTTAAAGTAACAGATTCAACATTATCATTTAAAAAGCTTAATGTGCAATTATAATCTTTTCCAAAATAATTAATTATGCAATCCCTTTCCGTTTCCAGACTGAGCATAGGTGTGCTGTCTGCCTCGGAACAAGCCCCAAAGGAAAGCAAAAGTATTATTGACGATAGTGTTGCAATTATTTTTTTCAAGCATACGACCGCCTTTCACGCAGTATGGATGTTAAGCACCACGGTTTTTCCTTACTGTTATATAATATTCATATACATAGGATTTATGATAAAAATACCCTCGGTCCAACCAACCGAGGGTATTGAGGTATTTATTATTTCAGTATATATTTCAGTTCTTCAAGCATATCGCTTGGGAGCATAGTGCGTGCAGAATATTTTTCTGCACATTTATCGCCGGCAAGTCCATGGTAATAAGTAGCATATATTGCCGCTTCAGCATAGCTTAAACCCTGTGCAAGGAAGGAAGCTGCCATTCCGGCAAGTACATCACCGCTTCCGCCCTTTGCCATGCCATTATTTCCGGTTAGATTAACATAGACATTCCCGTCGGGCAATGCTATCAGCGTGTTTGCACCTTTCAGAATAACAGTAACTCCATATTTGCTTGCAAAATCTCTTGCTACGCGATATCTGTTTTTCTGTATATCGGCAACAGTTGTACCCGCAAGATTTGCCATTTCTCCGGGGTGAGGTGTAAGTATAACAGGTGCGTTGCATTGTCTTAGAACATCAATATTCATGGTTATGGAATTAATTCCGTCCGCATCCAGGACGACAGGCTTGTTTGATGTACTTATCATTGCCGACACAAGCTCTGCCATATCATTGCTTGTTCCAAGTCCGCATCCGATAAGAAGTGCACTTGCTTTTTCAAGTATCTGATATTGTAACGTGTCAAATGAATTTATGCTTATAAGGCCGTCATTTGATTGGGGCAGAGGAATAAATACAGCTTCTGTAAGCTTAGATGCTACAATAGGATAAATTACATTCGGGACAGCGGCACGCAAAATCCCTACTCCGCTGCGAAGTGCAGCCATTCCCGAAAGGACAGCAGCTCCCGACATTCCGTAGCTTCCGCAAATCGAAAGAAGTGTTCCGTTTGTGCCCTTATGTGCGGATTTTTTGTTTTTCTTGAGAGGATGTGTTTCGATAAATTCATCAGTGGTTTTCATTACATAGGTGCAGGTGTCGATAAGTGACTGAGGAATACCTATTTTTGCAACAGAAACCTTTCCGCAATAATCTGTGGAGGGATAGAGAACGTGAAGAGGTTTAAGTGCTGTAAAAGATATAGTATAGTCCGCATGGAAGCATTCATCAGGAATTTCTCCCGTGTTGCATATAATTCCGCTCGGCGTATCAATGGCAATTTTGACTGCCCTTGTATTTTTGTTGCAGGTATCAATCAGCATAGCACTGAATGGGTCAAGCACATCCCTGAATGATATTCCGTATATTGCATCTATAAGCATATCCGAATCGCTTATTGCATTTATACATTCGTCCTGCTTCTCTGAGAAGTACAGAATATTTACCTTATCGGGTATTATTTCAAAATTCAATTTACCGAGGTTGGTAGCAGGATAGTCATTAGCAAGTATGACTGTAACTTCACACATAAGAGAAAGAAATCTCGCTGTAACAAAGCCGTCACCGCCGTTATTTCCCTTTCCGCATAGAACGGTTACTTTTTTAAGCTTATTTTGTATTATGATTTTTGTTGCAAGCTCTGCAACGGCTGCACCTGCCTGTTCCATTAAGGAAGCAAGCGGAAGTCCATTTCGTACATATGCTTTTTCTATATTCTGCATTTCCCCGCTTTCTACAACTATCATTGCTATCACCTCGTTATGTTTTTAGTCTATGTGTAAAATACCTGTTATTCGGTCGGTATAAACACTCTAAAACCTTATACTATTCTAACACTCATATCTATATTTTTCAATCGAAAATTCGCAATTTTTTGTGCAATTTTTTCGGAAAAAACAGTATATTATTAATTTCTGTCATAAATATTTCCGATATTTAATGATAAATTTTTGTTATTGTATTGACATTCTTTAAAAAACAATATAAAATGTTATTGTTGTCATTTTGGTGGCAGTATGATTTAATACGGAGAGGTATCGAAGTGGTCATAACGGGGCTGACTCGAAATCAGTTTGACGGCAACGTCACGCGGGTTCGAATCCCGCCCTCTCCGCCAAAAAGTCCAGTAACCATGCGGGTTTCTGGACTTTTTCCTTTTCCGGCAAAGCGTTTTCAGAGCACCGCATTTTTAAGGCAGAACAACATTTTATTCTTCGGATTATTCATTGGCCACTTCCGATTCTTCGGTCAGGTCGCTCCATTTGCTTTTGAAATCCCCGGCCTCGGGCAGCGGCATCCGCTCACCATCGCCTGCGCCGAGGAGAGCTTCGAGGAATAGTCCAAATGCGCATAGATGTTGGCGGTAGTGCTGAAATCCGAATGACCGAGCCACTCCTGAATCTGCTTGAGGGGAACGCCGTTGGCAAGCAAGAGGCTGGCGCAGCTGTGGCAGAGATCGTGAAAGCGCATTTTCCGCAGCCCGTGGCGCTGAATGAAAGCGGGAAATTGCGAGGTCAGATAATCCGGCTTCATGCGTTCGCCCAGTTCATCTACGAAAACGTAACCATCATATTCGTAATTGTAGCAGTTCCCGCAGGCCTTTTTGTTCAGCTCCTGCGCCTCCTTCACTTGCAGGAAGTATTCCCGAAAGCTGCCGACCAGCGGCAGGGTGCGCATACTGGATTTTGTTTTAGCCGAGTCCTGCTCGATGATCTGCGTTTTTTCCATCGGGGTGGAGAGCAGCGTATCGGCGTCCACGAGATTTAGCTTTTGGGACATTTAAATCACTTCCTTTCTTCCGTCCTCAGAGAGGACGTAGTTGATGACGTTGACCTTCGGCACACGGAAGGCGTTCCCGATCTTCACGCCGGGAATATATCCATTTCCGATGAGCCGGTAGGCCAGCGGTCTGCTGATGCCCAGCATCGCTTGCAGCTGGGCGACGGTTAAGATGTCCGGATACTCCGGGAACATCAGCTTGTAAAGCTCTTTGAGCTCTGTTTTTTTCATAGCGTTTAACCTCCTTTACTGCTATGTATAGGAGGCAGCCGCCGTAAGGAGGCGACGCTGACGGCAGCTGCCCTTGCCGTTTCACCCGACTGTCGTTTTTATATCCCTGCCCCGGAGTCTCACCGCAGCGTCGCTGCGCTCGCTTCCTTTCGGAAGGTCGTCGCACGGTCATATCCCAATCGGACGGCTATTCAGTTTTCAAAGGTCACGAGAGAAACTTTCTCTCACAGATTTGGAAAAGGAAGCGGTTTTGTACCCCCTGTTCGGAAAAAGTCCTTTCACTTGTTCCGACTGGGAAGGGTCAAAACTAACCCCTGCGGAAAAATTTTTCAAAAAGTTCTCTCACTTATTTGGACAAAGGGTACCGAAATGGACACCCATTTTTGCGCCCGTGAGAAAAATCCCTCCACTTGTTCCGACTGGGAGAGCCCATTTTCCAACCCTCCTTGCAAAAAAATTTTTTTGCCTCCCACTAATTCGC
>CANRAN010000068.1 GCA_947628595.1 uncultured Clostridia bacterium
CTTGCCGTTGACAACCATATTTCTGTGATCATCAAGCCTCTTTGTAAATCCCTGACGATTATAAAGACCTGTAAGCAAATCTGTAACCGCACTCTTTTGCAGCTTATCATTCATTGCATTGATTTCGTCCCTTGCTTTCAAACGATAAATAGCATCTGTCATCTGGCGAACAGCAAATTTAAATATTGTAAGATCATTCCTGTCAAGTGTTGAAATGCTGCTGCTCATATTTTCATGAAGTTCTATGCAAGCTGTCATGAAGCCTGTAAGCTCATCATTTGTTGTAACAGGAACACAGGCAAATGAAATTATATTATTTACACCATATATATTCAAAATGGGGGTATATTCATAAAATTCCCTGTCAAATCTCGAGGAAACAAATTCCTTTTTATGCTTTCCGAGATAATCTGCAACCTCTCTGAGTTTCTCATCTGTCAAGCTAACATCACTGCTGTTATACTTGACAATCGGAACACCGTCAACAATATCAACATACATAATGTAGTCAACGTTATAGTTATTCTGAAGCATTACCATAGAATCATCAATAATAGACTCCGCTGTCATATTTGACTTATTCATAAGCTCCTGCCATGAGAGAAGGAAATTTATACCCTTTGTTCTGTCGGCAAGCATAATCTTCATTTCCGAAATCTGCGCAAGTTCTTCTATTTGATACTTATCAATTTTCTGAACATGAATGGGAATATGCTTTTCAATATAAGACTTTTTATGAAGCTTGGCAAAAAGTCTTTCTTCCTTATATTTATAGCCGTTTTTATTACAAAATTCTATGCAGGTATTGAGAATTTCTTCTCCCTTTTCTATTTCCCCCTGCTCCGCATACATATCATACTGTTCCTCCGCAAACATCGCATAAACAAAGAATTGCAGACCCTCTGAGCGATACATATGAACCTTTGCCCTGTCCATATATTCCTGAGCCTTTTTTATATCATCACCCTTTTCGAGCAATGCACTGCAGAAGTAATAGAAGAACATATCATCGTCCCAGAGGTAATAGTTAGGCTCTCCGTCACAGTGGAGCAGATGATACAGTACCCTTTCCATTTTGTTAAGATAAAAATGGGCGTTATATTCAATTCCCATTTTATAGCTGCAATACACAATCATACCATACACCTTTGATATATTGCAGACTCTCATACGATACAACTTGACAGAGTCAAGAAGCTTTAGCACCTGAAGAAGGTTGTTGTATGCCACATCGTAATTAAAAGAAAGTATCGAATTTGTCGCCATATTATAAAGTGTTTCTGCAACATTATATGCATCCTTAAGCTTATAGAAAAGTTCAAGTGACTGATTAAAATAATCATTTGCCTGATTAAACTGCTCACTTACAATACGATTGAAGCCGAGTCCGTTATATATGGATGCCTCTTCAGCCTTATCATTCTGGTTTGCTATTATATCCAGACATTTTTTATAGTAATAATCTACAAATGAATAATATCCGTAGCCCTGTGCAAGAAATACATTTTTCTTCCATGCAGAAATCATAAGTCTTTCATTTTTCAGCATTTTGGCAATATTCATTGCCTCAACAAAATTCTGCTGATTTTCGCATTTTTCAGCATCGCCCGAAAAATAGCTTTTCTTATTTCCGCATACGTAAAACATGATGTGCGCAAGGTGGTTATACATCTTATACTTAATGCATTTTTCCTTGAATTCATCCATACTCTCGTTTTCATCTATCCCGTGCCACAGCATATAGGACATCCAACCGTCAAGTATACACATATAGTTTAGAATCTGCGCATACAACAAATACTTTTCGGAACTGCTCTTCTGTGCAATTTTCATACATCTTGCGGAATTTTTTCTTGCAAGGCTCGGCTGTCCTCCATAAATCTCACATACGGTAAGAAGATAATAATATTGGAAAGTATATTTTACATTCGGATGTCTGTTATTTACGTTCTTAAGTCTGTCACACATACTGAGGGCAGTCGAATAATTACCCTCATAAATAGCCGCATTCGTATAAAGTATGTAAAACTTAACAAGATTTTTTGAACTTATTCCCACTCTTTCGGTTATCAATCTGTTATATATCACATCAAGATAATACAAAGCCTGCTTTGTGGAAAGTGTAAGAATCATATTTTTTATCCTTATAAGGTAAGCCGGAAAGTCCGCCGCCGCCGGCTCAAAGCTTTCCATAATATTGACCTCTGCCTGTGAATCCTGAATGTTCCAATCGAGCATATAATTCAGCTCATCAATTTTATGTACAAGTTCAGACCATATCTTCGATGTATAAACCGGTATTTCATAGGCCTCATTATAATTTGCAAGGAGTGAAATATTATCATAGCTTCTTCCTATAAAATGATAAAGTAAATTCAACGTTCCCTCCTCAGCAAGATGCAGCTTATTCAAAAACACAAACAGTGTATGCTCTTTAGAAATATAGGATAGAATATTTATCAGCGAATTTATAAGCTGTTTACGCTCGTATTCCACTTCAACCACAATAATATCTTCCGCTCTCTCACATTCGCCATGCATAATATAGCTTTTTATTGTGGAACGGCTGAGATAATATACGTCCGTTTCCTCAAGGAAATCATCAAGCGGTGTACGGTAGTAATATTTAAAATACAACTGCTTTATCCAACCGAGAAACGGCTCATATGCTTCCTGCATTCTCATAGCAGAAAATTCATGATACAAAAATTCAATGTCAACATGACTTTTTTCAACCGCATCCTGTATCAGGTCCATAGAAATATTAGGATTATTATAATGCTTTACAAAAAGAATACTGCTATGGTTCTGGTCAAGTCCGTGTATTATGGAGTCAACAATTTTTTTAGTATATATTTGTGTACAGGATTCCATATCAAAACCTCCAATCGATTACTATAATTATAACAAAATCAACTATATTTTTCAATAATTTTTTATCAATTAGTATTATATTCATAAGAAAATACATATTTAGTTCTCTAAAAGAAATACAGCCGGAATCATCCGACTGTATTTGTAATTATTATACTAAAATTCATAATAATCCGGCTTCTGCACGGTTTTCAAGATGCTCCTGTTCAGATTTAGCATAATACGGAACAGCTCCAAGCTCACCATCAGCGGCCTTATGACAGAAGTAATAATAATCCGTATCATCCGGATTAACCGCCGCCTCTATTGCATCCAAACCCGGATTACATATTGGTCCTGACGGCAGACCTTCAATTTTATAGGTATCATATCTGCTGGCATAATTTTTCCTTAGTGCAGCCGGAACTTGATTTGCTGTTTTATACGGATAATATACGGTAGAATCGAGCTGCAAATTTTTAAATCCGCCCTCGCCAAATTCGTTGATACCGTCATTAGGTAAGGTGTCAAGACGATTATGGAGAATTGAAGATATCACATACATATCGTCCTCATTTGCGGCCTCCGCCTGTATCAGCGAAGCAAGCGTTATAACGTCCTCCATACTCATTCCCAATTCTTCCGCTTTCTTTGCAACAGTCGACTTCTTTTCTCCCTGCACAAAGCGTATTTTCGTGTGATACAGCTTATCATTGTAGTTGCTGAGAAATTTATACACAACCGAATACGGATTTTCCCCTACATAGAAATCATACGTATCAGGGAACAAATATCCATCGAGCTTATAATATCTATCACTTTCATTATCTATACCCTTCAGAAATTCAAAATCATCATCAAATTCATCCGAATTGCACTTTTCAAGGAACTTATCGGCACTGCATACATTATTCTTTTCAAGCAGGTCGGCCATTTCAAGTATGGATATACCCTCTCGGAAACGTATATTTACAACGTCTGTTCTGTTTTCAACAGTTTGTAACTTATTTATAATTGCCTCATAGTCTTTATTTGTCTGAACCTCATAGGTACCCTTTTCAAAACCGTCAGCTGATTTTGTAATTGAGGCATAAAGTTTGAAAAATGTTTTGTTCTCTATCAAACCATTTTCGGACAGAATATCCGCAACCTGATCCAGTGTTGCATTTTCCGGTATATTTATTTCCACATTTTTTTCTTCTTCCCTGCCAACAGCAAGCATATCGTTTACTCCAACCATAACGTACTGTCCTATCATTATGGAAACAAATACAATCATTGTCAGCCATACTGTACGGAATATTACCCTGTTCTTTTTTGCTTTCATCCTGCGGCGTTTTTTATCAAGCCTTTTTGCCGCTCTCAACTCATGTTTATTAAGTTGTCCGCCGGCGGGCTCCAGTGGGTTATCACTGTAACTTGAGAGGTCATCCGATATATAATCATCCGAATTATCCCCTATTTCCCTGCCGCTCTGTAAATCTATACTGAAATCCTCCGGCTCCTCAACAGGCTCGGTAGTGTTTGAGGAGATGTTGTCTGTATTGTCAAACTCATCGCCAAAATCATCCTTAAACTCAATCTTAAAGTTTTCGATCTTCTCTCTTCTTTTTTCATTCAGCTCATCACTCACAGCTAAACACCTTCTTTTTATCTCCAATCAAAATACAACCGTTTTCTGTTATAACATAATCCATAACAGCATCATGTTCCTCGTACGGTATCTCATCACTCAGACAACATTCATAACATAAGCCGACCGTTATACCACTGAAACCTTCAAGAAATCTGTCATAATACCCTTTTCCAAAGCCCATTCTTCTGCCAAATCTGTCAAACGAAAGACCGGGAACAATGCATAATGTTCCGGCATCCGAGAATGCTTTCCGGCATATATTATTGTCAGGCTCAAGTATTCCATATGCACCGACTGCAAGGCAATCAAAATTTTCTATGAAATAGAACTGCATATTTCTTGTGCCGTCTACACATTGAGGTACTGCAACGGGAACATTTTTGTAAATCAAATACCCAATAAGCCCGACAGTATCCACCTCAAGCAAAGGAGATGAAACATAACAAAATACCCGTTCGGGCTTCAGCATACCAATTAATTTTACGGTATGGTCAAATATGTCTTTATCTGCCCTGTATCTTTCCCGCCTATCCATATCAAGACGCAGTCTTTTACATTTTTTCCTCAACTCCGTCTTTTTATCGGTTATGCCCTGCATTGAATTGAATTTTTTACACGGTCTGCTGTTTCCCCATCCTTGAGGACTGTAAGCAGTTCAAGAGCAAAATCCACAGACACACCCATTCCTCTTGCTGTTATAATCATTCCGTCATGTGCTACATAGTCATTGTGGAAATCCGCCCCATCAAGCTCCTTGTCGAAGCCGGGAAATGCTGTTGCCCTTTTTCCCTTGAGTATTCCAAGATGTCCGAGTACAGACGGAGCCGCACATATTGCACCTATAAGCTTATTGTTATCATAGCAGTACTTTACCGCATTAATAACAGTTTCATTTTTTTCAAGATTAAGTGTTCCGGGCATACCACCGGGCAATACCACAGCCTCCGCATTGCTAAGCCCTGAAAGCTCATCGGTGGTGATATCGGCTGTAACCGGAATCCCGTGCGAACTTGTAATGATTTTCCCCCCAACTCCTACTGTCTTCACTTCAACCTTTCCCCTTCTCAATATATCAACAGGGGTAAGTGCTTCTATTTCCTCAAAGCCTTCCGCAAGAAAAACATATACCACAGTAATCCGCCCTTTCAAATGTAAACATATACTATGATAATAGCATAAAATCGGCTGAGTGTCAATTTATTAGGCAATTTTCCTTAAAATTGAAAAAATTCAAAAAATTGAGTGTTGATTTTTCACCTACACAGCGTTATAATACAAATCGCAGCGGGGATAACCGCTGAATAAATACATGGAGGTTTTTCTTATGAAAAAAATTTTACGTCTTTCAACGTCTTTATTTATGATCGCAGCATTGGCTTCATGTGCAGTAATTTCCGCAGGTGCAGCCGATCAGTCATCACTTTCCGATTGCGGTAATGTAAAGGCTTATGTTATTACAGGCAATGGCTGTACAACCCCTGATATGTCAAAGCTAAAGGATATTGTCGGTAATTGTGATGGAAACTGTGACATTAAGACTATCACAGACCAATGTGCAAAAGCAGGCATTGATATGAATGATTTAATTTCAAAATTCGGTATTCTCCCCGATAACAGCCAATGCACAGATTGTGAGAGCGAGGACTCTCAGCCGTCTGTATCCGAGCAGACACCTGAACAGTCAACACAGCCGAGTGAACCGTCACAAAATGAAAGCTCGGATGTACAGACACCGTCAGTCGGAAGCAGTGTATCGGAATATGAAAAGCAGGTTGTAGAGATTGTAAATCGTTATCGTGCGGAGAACGGGCTTAAGCCACTCGAATTAAACACAGAATTATCTAAAATCGCAAGGCTTAAATCACAGGATATGAGGGACAAAAAATATTTCAGTCACACCTCTCCGACATACGGAAGTCCGTTTGACATGATGAAAAAATTCGGTATAAGCTATCGCACAGCAGGAGAAAATATTGCAATGGGTCAGAGAACTCCTGAGGCTGTTATGACGGCATGGATGAATTCAAGTGGTCATAGAGCCAACATTCTCAATTCCACATACACACAAATCGGTGTAGGCTATGTAGCCGACGGCAACTACTGGACACAGCTTTTTATTTCCTGATAGACGGTGGAGTATAACGGTTGTCAATTCGTAATAACTTTTAATTCATATAAGCAGTTTATGAATCGACGAGTAGATAATAAAAACGGGGAGCATTTCAAGGAGGCTCTCCGTTTTGTATTTATTCATTGTCCCGGTGCCGTGCCGGCACTGTCCATTCGTAATTACTTTTACTTAGAACATTAACTCTATGGCTCGACCGTATATTCTCTCAAACAATGGGAGATAAGTCTATTACTAAAGTTCTAAATAAAAAACGGAGCGGCTCGCAGAGCCGCTCACAATACTATAATTATTTATTCTGACAGGCAAACTGCCGCTGCGCGGATAACTTCGTCACTACAATCAAGCAGTGAGCGCAGCAAACGAAAACGCTAATGGACAGCGGCGGCACGCCGCTCACGATACTATAATTATTTATTCCGACAGGCAAACTGCCGCCGCATGAATGACTTCGTCACTACAATCAAGCAGTGAGCGCAGCGAACGAAAACGCGAATGGACAGCGGCGGCACGCCGCTCACGATACTATAATTATTTATTCCGACAGGCAAACTGCCGCCGCGTGAATGACTTCGTCACTACAATCAAGCAGTGAGCGCAGCGAACGAAAACGCGAATGGACAGCGGCGGCACGCCGCTC
>CANRAN010000069.1 GCA_947628595.1 uncultured Clostridia bacterium
CCGGAGAGAGCAGAGGTTCTCTTCAAGAAGGCAGAGGAGAAGTCCGTTGAAAGATATGAAGAGCTTAAGGAGCGTTCTGAGAGCTGATTGAATATCACAATATAAAAAACAGCGGCAGCTGTTTGGCTGTATGTTCATAAGAAGGTTTTGAAATGAATTTGATTGCAGTATCTTTCAAACCAATATAGAAAACAAGAAAATACGGAGTATAGGTGTAATTGCCTTGCTCCGTACTTTTTTGATATAATGCCTTTGAGCAAATGGTGAGGGCAAAAGGTACCGTGAACCCAATGAAAGGGAAAGATAAAATACATGAACCGCAAAGGGTTAAGTATTGTGCTTTTTGTGACTTAATCCGATAATAGTGAATGAAGAAAGCGAGAATATATACAAGTACAGATATTGGGGGAGTACATCATGAATTTTAATTTTACGAATGCGGGTCATTCGCTGCTGCAATATCGACTTGAAGATTTACAGGTATTCTTTTCTGATGAACGATGTCTGAAAATCATAGAATTGATACTGGACAAAAATGGTAATATCAATAAATTTCCCGGGGTCATAGAAGATGAGAGATGGTTGAGCAAAAAAGAGTTGATATTTTTGCAGATGTGAGATATGAAGCAGATTTTTACAGTTTAGAGGATAATACGTATCTCATGCTATGGCTTATTCAGCCGAATGGTTGGTATTGGGTAGAAGATGATGGTTTTGGATTTTCGGGTGATTCCGATATTATGCTTTATTCTGTTGTGGATGAAAAAGGAAATTTCAGAAACAAATTTCAACTTTTCAGTATTGATCATATCAGATACTGCCATGATTATGACAAGTACCTGCCGAAGGACTGATGTGAACATTTTTATTATCATTTCCCGTAGTTTAAATAAAAAACAGCGACAGTCGGTTTGTCTGTCGCTGTTTATTTGTAAATATAATTTTCATATACCTGTATTATGTGTACAAGTATTAATATGAGATAATTTTTAATTGAAAGTCTGACACAAAAATTATTATCCGTATAGGTTTGCACTTAGTATTTCTCCTGATATATTTGCCGAAACAAAAATACCGTGATCCGTAAACATTTCATCGGGATCATAATCAATTCCCAATTCTCCCGATTTATATATACAGGCGAATCCGAATGAAAGACGACTGTAAAATTCCTCTTTTTTTATCCTTGAGGGTTTATCATAGGGATCAGTACCTCCCCATATATCTACCATTCCGTCATCTTCAACAAAGTTTTCGGTAATATATTTCTTTATCCTTTTATCCCATTTCTCCGCATCCGAAACAAACTTATGTAAATGTCCGAGCGCCTTATAAGCTGTTTTTTTATCTTCACTGTCAGGTTCAAGATTAATATAGCGTTTCTCACCTAACAAATTTATTTCTCCCTCATAATAGTTATCCCTTTGTGGATCTCTTAAGATAAATGTTCCGATTTCATCGTTTATTATAAGCGGCTCAGGTTTCTGTGGTTTTCTTTTAAATATTGACATAGTTAAACCCCTTTTTAAATAATTCAATAATATACAAATACAAAGAAAAAAGTTTTTTCCGTTTGCATTTGCCGATTGTATTGAAACTTATAAAAAATATTAACGAATAATGTAACTTGTTCATGAACATTAACTTATTGATCTTAAATAAGGTTAAGTTGAAACAACTTTTGAAAGTTAATTATTATATTGTATCGGTTCTTCGTACAGAGGCTTATTTTTTAACCGCAAGTGAGTAGCTCTCATCTATCAAGGGAAAAATTTCTTCAATTCCGACACTGCCGTCAAGACGTATTGTGTACCAGCTTTTCTTATTCATGTGATAACCCGGAAGATAACCGACACCGTCAACTATTTCACCGGTTCTTTCCGGATGAGCATGAAGATCTATAATACATATTCTGCTGTTGGAGTCAAAGCCTAATCTATCCATTCCAACGGTCATTATCACAGCATACCATTTTCCGCTGTCTTTTCTTCTCAATACTGCACTGTCAGGGGATTTTTCCCAGAGAAATTCAAGACAATCTCCATATTTTGACATGGCATATTCTTCTATCCTCTTAACCAATGCGTTATCAAAATTTCCACCTATATAACAGTTTTTCCGTATATCATTCAAAATTTTTTCGTATTCCTCTCTTACAGCCCCGACAAATGAACCCTCAGACTCCGTAAGGTGCAGAATATATTCATCTCCCAATAACTTATCTGTAACACAGGTATCAATTTCTCCGTTTTGTTCTATCTTAACCGACATTTCAAACTGACCGTTTAAAATATCTGTTGTGTATATGTATAAATTATTTTCTTTGATAAACCCGTAGGCAGAAAGACTTTTAAGATTCACACTGCTGCCATCAAAAGAAACCCTCGCCATAAATATCACCCGTAACAGTTAGTTTTTTATTTCAAAGAACTCTTTATCAATTATTTCTGTTTCGACACTTCCGCAGGTTACATCAGCAAGCTGCCTTTCGAAAGGGTTTAATGATTCGGGAGCAATATGAAAATTTATTGTAACATTTGCTCCGAACTCCGTATTATCAATAACTCCGCCGTTTGACAGTATAAGTCCCGATATTTTTCCGTATTGATTATAATCACAGCTCAGACGGCATACATTACAACTTTTCATTGTTATAATACCGCTTGCCTCAAGTGCGATTTTTGCTCCTTTGGTATATGCACGAACCAAGCCTCCTGCACCGAGGAGTATTCCGCCGAAATATCTTGTCACAACAATAACCGCATCGGTCACTTCCGACTTAAGCATTACATCAAGCACAGGTGTGCCTGCCGTACCGTGCGGTTCTCCGTCATCACTGCAACGCTGTATTCCTTCGTCTCTGATAATATATGCATATACATTATGAGTTGCATTCCAATGATATTTTTTCTTTTCCCCGATAAAGTCAAGTGCCTCTCTTTCCGTTTTAACAGGACACACATAACCTATGAATTTTGACCTTTGTTCGACAAATTCATCCTGCGCTTCTTTTGCTGCAGTTTTATATGATATATCCATAAAAGTATCCTTTCGTGAAAATTCATATATACTTATGAAGCGGCACACAATAAAGTGTACCGCTTCAAGGAAATCATTTCTGATTAATACCGTAACGCTTATTGAATTTGTCAGCACGTCCGCCTGTATCAACGAGCTTCTGTCTGCCTGTAAAGAACGGGTGGCACTTTGAACAAATTTCAACACGGATATCGCTCTTTGTTGAGCCTGTTTCGATTACATTACCGCAAGCACAGGTAATTGTAGTCTGCTTATAATTCGGATGAATATTCTCCTTCATTTGAGTTCACCTCTTTCGATCCTGACTGAGTAACAAACGAATTATAACATATTATTATAGAAATTGCAATACATTTTGAAATTTTTTTAATTCTTTTTGTCAGGAGTATTTTTGTACCTTTAACACTGAAAACATAACATAAATAATTCAAAAAATAATTAACATATTCTCGGAAAAAGTTGACAAAAGAAATAAAAAAATCTATAATAATGTTAGATTTTATGTACCAACGGGTTCGCAACTTAACAATAGGGATTATTTCAACAATAAGGATATTCGGATTGCGGGGTATGATATATGCAAATTGCTATTTGTGACGATGAAAAGAAATTTAGGAACGACCTGACAGAAATCCTGCTTGAATACAAGAGAGAAAAGCGGATACATATGGATATATATGAATTTGAAAACGGCGAGAGCCTCCTCTCTTCCGATATGGTATTTGATATGGTGTTTATAGATTATCAGATGCCCGGTATAGACGGATTGGAAGCTGCAAGGAGAATGCGTCTTAAAAACTGCATTTGCAGTATCATATTTGTTACAAGCTATCCCCAGTTTGTATTTGATTCATTTGAGGTTCAGCCGTTCCGCTTTTTTGTCAAGCCTGTCGAAAAGGATAAGCTTATTTCGGCAATGGATTGTTATTTGCGGCAGCAACGTATGCTCAATCCGATAATAATAATTGAGGACGGCGAGCAAAAAACAGTAAATTCCGAAAATATTATTTATCTCGAGGGTTACGGCAAAAACTGCCTTGTCCGAACAATGGATCACGTTTTCAAAAGTTCAAAGACAATTTCCAAGGTATTTGACTTGCTGCCAAGGCATTGCTTTTATCGGATACATAAATCATATGCGGTCAATATGTATTGCATTTCGTCAGTAAACGGCAAAGAGGTTGTAATGATAAACGGAGAAAAGGCTACTATCGGAAGAAATCATTTAGCTGATTTCAAAAGGGCTTATAGGGATTTTGTTAAAAATTATTATGTACAAGCATGATTTGTGTATTTGTCAGCAGTAAAATTTTTTTGGAAATGCCGGTTGATAATATTTATTTAAAAGCTTTGCTTATGACAGGCAGGGCTTTTAAAATATTGTAATACACAATGCGATAACAGATGCATAAATGTAGGATTGTTTCTCAATTTTGCTTGACACTCATTTTCTATAATGGTATAATTAGAATAATTGGATTTTATGGAGTGATGATATGATAAGCGGTGCGGAAATTATGGTAAAATGCCTTCAGGAGGAGGGGGTTCGTGTAGTATTCGGATATCCGGGTGCTGTTATATGCCCCTTTTTTGATGAGCTTTATCATACGGATATAAAAGCTGTTCTTGTCAGACAGGAACAAAATGCCGCACATTCTGCAAGTGGCTATGCAAGAGCACTTTCACGTGTGGGTGTCTGCGTGGCAACCTCGGGACCGGGGGCGCTTAACCTCATAACGGGAATTGCGACTGCATATATGGATTCTATACCGCTTGTCTGTATAACGGGACAGGTTAAGAGTGATGTCCTCGGACGTGATGTTTTTCAAGAGGCTGATATAACAGGTGCCTGTGAATCCTTTGTCAAGCACAGCTACCTTGTGAAAAATACAGCAGACCTTCCGAGAGTATTCAAGGAGGCATTCCATATTGCATCAACCGGCAGACCCGGTCCTGTTCTTATAGATGTTCCGGTGGATATACAGCAAGGTACTGTTGAGGAGTTTGTATATCCCGAAAGGGTAAATATAATAGGATATAAGCCGAGTGTTCAGGGACACCCCATGCAGGTGAAAAGAGCACTTGAAATGATAAGGGACTCAGAACGTCCGATAATATGTGCCGGAGGCGGTGTTCTGACATCGGGGGCAAAGCCTAAGCTGCGTGAATTTTGCGAGGTTACGGGGATACCCGTTATATCAACAATGATGGGTATAGGCGTAATGCCCTCAGATAATCCGCTTTATGTTGGTATGATCGGCTCCCACGGTGTCAAGGCGGCAAATGTGGCTATACACAATGCAGACCTTGTTATACTTTGCGGTGCAAGGGTTGGTGACAGGGCGGTAGCCTCGCCTGATCAGGTTGTGGAACGTGCAAATGTTATACATATTGATATAGATCCTGCCGAGATAGGCAAGAATATGAAAACCACTGTCCCGATAGTCGGAGATATGAAAAATGTACTTGGTCAGATGCTCAAGTCGATTGACTATACTGCTCCGGCAGAGTGGATTGAGCAGATAAAAAGGTGGAAAGAGGAGTTTGCCACAGTTCCGCAATCTTTTGAAGGCTATGTTGAGCCGAAAAGCTTTATTGCGAAGCTTTCAACGATGCTCAGACCAAAGGCAATTATGGCGGCTGATGTAGGGCAGAATCAGATATGGTGTGCAAATAATTATCGTATTCGTGACGGACGTTTTCTGACTTCCGGCGGTATGGGTACAATGGGTTATTCTGTTCCGGCAGCGGTTGGAGCAAAGCTTGCAAGACCGACGAGAGATGTTGTTGCCGTTTGCGGTGACGGTTCGTTTCAGATGTCGATGAACGAGCTTGCGACAATAGCGAAAGAAAATCTGAATGTAAAAATAATTGTAATGAGGAATACCGTTCTCGGAATGGTACATGAGCTTCAGGACGTACATTACGGAAGCAGATATGCAATAACCGAGCTTGATACGGTTCCGGATTTTGTTGCACTTGCCAAGGCATATGGAATCGATGCTGCATTTGCAACAAGCAACAAGGAAGCCGAGGAATATACAAAAGCCATGCTGAAAAGCGATAAGCCTTTTGTATTGGTATGCAATGTTCATCCTAAGACTTCATCAAGATAGGGAGGTACACCGATATGAAATATACACTTTCTGTTCTTGTGGAAAATCACCCCGGTGTACTTTCAAAGGTATCAGGGCTGTTCTCACGCAGAGCATTCAATATTGACAGTCTTGCTGTGGGAATAACTGAGGATCCGGATATTTCAAGAATGACTATTGTTGCAGACGGGGATGAATATGTAATTGAACAGCTTGAAAAGCAGCTCAATAAGGTAATTCCCGTTATAAAGGTGAGAACCTATAAAGAGGGAGAATATATAAGCCGTGAGCTTTCGCTGATAAAGGTAAGCTGCCCTTCTAAGCAAAGGCTTGATATCATGAAAATATCAGAGCTTATGGGTGCAAGAATTGTTGATGTTTCGGTCAATACAATGACTTTGCAATTTGCAGATACACTTGAAGCGTTTGAAACACTTGTTGATCTTCTCAGGCCATATGGTATCCGTGAGATCGTCAGAACGGGAACGGTTGCAATCGAAAAGGATTCCGCAGTTTCCCGCAAATAACGATCTAACAGATTTCATATATATTTCGTACCAACGGGTACATATAATTTATTTTATTTGGAGGTCTTTAAAATGCCAAAAATTTATTACGAAGCTGATTGTGACATCAATGTCCTCAAGGGCAAGACAGTCGCTATTATCGGTTATGGCAGTCAGGGTCATGCCCATGCTCTTAACCTTCGTGACAGCGGTGTTAATGTTATAATCGGTCTGTACAAGGGAAGCAAACGTTGGGATCATGTCAAGGAACTTGGCTTTGAGGTTTACACAACTGCTGAGGCCACTCAGAAAGCTGACATTATAATGATCCTTACACCCGATGAGAAGCAGGCGGATATCTTCAAAAACGATATTGAGCCTAATCTTACAGAGGGCAAGGCTATTGCTTTCGCACATGGCTTTAACATTCATTTCAAGCAGATTATTCCGCCCAAGAATGTTGATGTATTCATGATTGCTCCCAAGGCTCCGGGTCACACGGTACGTTCCGAGTATGTTGAGGGCAAGGGTACTCCCGCACTTGTTGCAGTATATCAGGATGCCACAGGCAAGGCTCTTGA
>CANRAN010000070.1 GCA_947628595.1 uncultured Clostridia bacterium
TTCTTGAAGCCGCTTTTGCTTTGGCTCCCATTTCTTCAATAATTGTCATAGTTACAAACCTCCGTACTTTTAAGATTATTTTTTAAAGTTACATAACATCGGATAATATTTAGCATTTTACTTGTAATTACTACCCACCGGGCGGCTCGTAGAACCCATCACGATATTTGCCCACTTGTTCCGTCAAGTCAAGTTTTTTTGCTGAAACGAACCGACCGTTAATGTAATCAAAGAGATGCGGTCAGTGGAAAACCGAATGGACGGCGGGGGCACTCCGCCGTTTTCAGATTTTTCCTTCTTCGGCTATGAACATTGTTCCTACCTGCTCACCGTTGAGGAGCTTATAGATGTACTCGGGATCATCTCCCCTCATAACGCAGGTATTTATGCCTGCGGAAGTAGCCGCAGCCGCAGCAGTAATCTTCGTTGCCATTCCGCCTGTACCTCTGTTTGATACAGAACCCCCCGCCATTTCACGGATACTGTCATCAATGTGATATACAGTGCTTATCTTCTTTGCATCGGGATTATTACGTGGATCCGTTTCATAAAGTCCGTCAATATCCGTCAGAATAATAAGAAGATCCGCACCGACAAGATCCGCAACAATAGCCGAAAGATTATCGTTATCCCCAAAATTCGCACCGATAAGCTCATCAGTCGCAACTGTGTCATTTTCGTTTACAATCGGAATTATGCCCATTTCAAGGAGCGTCTGAAATGTATTGACAACATTTTGCTTTGAAAATTCATTAAGCACAATATCCTTTGTGAGAAGTATCTGTGCGACATAATTATTATATTCCCCAAAATACTTATCGTATAAAAACATAAGCTCACACTGTCCCACGGCGGCAAGGGCCTGCTTGTAGCGTGTTTCTTTCGGTCGTTCACTGAGCTTAAGCTTTCCCACACCTACTCCGATAGCTCCCGAGCTTACAAGTATAATTTGTTTTCCGCTGTTATGAAGATCGCTGAGCACCTTGCACAGCTTTTCAAGGTTTCTGAGATTAACCCTGCCGGTTTCATAGGTCAGTGTGGATGTTCCTACCTTGACGACAATTCTTCTTGATTGAAAAGTATTCATATAAATTCTCCGTTTTTCCTAAATTATTCCACATACATAATACTACTTTTACAGGATATCGTCAAGTGATTCAATACATATTGCAATTATTCGCCGCCTGCCTTAAAATTGTAAATCGGCTTGATAATTTCATTAATTTCAACAGTATCACCGATATTTTCTGTAATATCATCAATAGTTTTATATGCCATTGGTGATTCGTCAATGGTTGAACGGCTGACAGAAGTAGTATATATACCAACCATTTGCTTTTTAAATTCCGAAAGAGTAAGCTTTTCCTTTGCTTCACCACGGCTCATGATTCTTCCTGCTCCGTGGGGCGCCGAGCAGTTCCAATCAGCGTTTCCCTTCCCCGTACAGATAAGACTTCCGTCCCTCATGTTTATGGGAATAAGCAGAATCTCTCCCTTTTTGGCGGAAACAGCCCCCTTGCGGAGAATCATGCTGTCCGTATCAATATAGTTGTGTACGGTAGTAAAGCAGTCCTCAACATGAAATCCCATTCCCTTGACAATTTCATCCATCATAGCCTTGCGGTTAAGCATGGCAAATTCCTGAATTATTTTCATATCATGTATATACTTATTAAAGAGTTCGCCCTCAGTGTATGCAAGCCCCTTTGGTACAGAGGTACGTTTTGCGGATTTAAGACTTTTAAGCTCCTTTTGAATTTGCTTTTCCTTTCCCTCAGTTTTAAGCCTTGTGATGAGCTCATTGATTTCATCCTGTGAGCATTGATTAAGCATTTTGTATGCGGTGTCCTGATAATAGCTTGCAACCTCAAGTCCGAGATGCCTTGAACCTGAGTGAATTACAATGTAGATTGCCCCGTCCTTACCCTTGTCAGCCTCAATAAAATGATTACCGCCGCCAAGAGTGCCAAGGCTTTTTTCCGCCTTGATCATATCAATATGTTCAATGCAATAAAGGTCAAAAAGTCTTGTTTTTTCAATATATCGATGTGGCTTTGGACGTAGGGAAAAACCGGAAGGAATTTTTGTTCGGATAAGCTTATCAAGTTTTTGCGGCTCTATAAACTTTTCCCTAATCCTTACTGTTTCCATTCCGCAGCCTATATCCACACCGACAAGATCAGGCACAGCCTTATCGGTTATTGTCATGGTTGTACCAATAGTACAGCCCGCACCGGCGTGAACATCCGGCATAATTCTTATTTGCTGCCCTTGTGACATGGGCTGATTTAGCAGACTGATAATCTGTGAGATTGCTTTTTCTTCAATAACATCAGTAAAAACCTTTGCTGTGTTGTATTTTCCGTTTAAAATAAGCATACTTTAATTTCTCCTTTTGCAAATTGGCTGATTTTTTAATGAAATTTGACTGTATGCAGAAAATGCACTCCTGTAAAAAAACAGAAGTGCATAAATGACACATATAAAATTTTCCGTAACCTCAAACCGAAATATTCGGAACGGATGCACCGTTTAACGTGTTTTGAGCATATACAGGCAAATTTCATGCTTCTGTTTTAATATTATACTGTATTGTGTCGGTAGGGTTATATATTTTATTGTCATGAAACTCACCTTACTTTCTTTAGAATATGCTTTATGATAACCCATATTCTTGGATTTGTCAAGAATTTATTAAAATTTTTATTTTATGTTATTTTTTTCTGATAAGGGTAATACTAAGACTATATAAATATGGGGGATATAATAATGATAAATGTTGTAATATGCGGTGATTGCGGAGAAAAGTCACTTACCCGTGCCGTGGTGAATGCTTGCACAAAATACGGCGGTGCGATTATCTGTGATGGTGATAAAATATACACTACACAAAATAATCCTAAATATCTTATTTTCAGTATGTGTACGCTTGCGGATCTCTATCTGCCGGATGGTATTGTAGTTTTCGGAAAAGCCCTCATGCAGATACAGAAAACCATAAAGCTTGATAATACTGTCTGTGTACTTGATACTGATAATAATGAGGCGATAAATTTTCTCGGGGGATCGTCTGCACGTGCGGTGGGTTGTTCAATGTCTGAACATGACACGCTTACCATTTCCGGAAATATTGACGAAAACACCTCTCTTGTCAGCCTGAGAAGAAATCTTGAAACAGCTGCAGGCATAACAGAACCGCAGGATTTTCTTGTAAAAACAGACCCGACTTTTGCTGTTTATCCACGTCTTGCAGCCTCGGCTGTACTCCTTCTTGCAGGTACGGATTGTACAAGGGGTCTTGAATTCTGAATTGATTTTCATATGTAAAATGATTTTTTATCTGTTTTAAACAAATATTAAGGTAATAATTGCAAAAAATGATTATAATAATACTCAAAAAAATAAGACTTCGTTAATTTATTGACAAAACAGCTTTTATTGGTTAAAATATATGATGATACAGAAAGGACGGTAGTCATATGGCGGAAGTTATTGAAAAAAAGTCCGATTCGGATGAGCCGATTATTGAATTTAAAAACGTCAGTAAGATTTATACCCTGTATAAGGACAGCAAGCAGCAATTTATTGCACTTTTTCTCAAATTAAAAAGCTTTAAGAAGCACAAGGCACTTGACGGAGTCAGTTTTAAAATCCACAGAGGTGAGTCAGTTGCGATTATCGGAAGAAACGGAGCAGGAAAATCAACAATACTCAAAATGATAACCGGAGTTGCATTTCCGACAGTCGGTGATGTTATTGTAAAAGGAAGAGTTGCCGCACTCCTTGAGCTTACGGCAGGCTTTGTTGCGGATATGACGGGAAGGGAAAATATCAGCTTTAAATGCCATGTGCTTGGTCTTGGTGCGGCTGAGATAAAGGAAATAGAACAGAAAGTAATTGATTTTGCCGACCTTGGAGAATATATCGACCAGCCCGTGCGTACATATTCATCAGGTATGAAAATGCGTCTTGGTTTCGCCATAAACATAAACATGAATCCGGACATTCTTGTAATAGATGAGGCACTGAGCGTGGGCGATGCGGCATTCAAGAAAAAGTGTAAGGATAAAATTCGTGAAATGATAAGCAGGAATATAACTGTGTTGTATGTAAGTCACGGAAAGGATATCCGTGAAATATGCGACAGATGCATATATCTTCAGAAAGGTCAGGTTATTTTTGACGGTTCCATGGATGAAACACTTGAAAGATATCCCGAATTTGCAAAATGATTTAAAAAACATATTATTTTTATCAGGTCTATCGGATAACCTTATCCGTCAGACCTGAATTATTTTTGTAATATTCTGTTGAATTTATTCATAAGCTGTAACGGTGATGTGTGTGAAAAGGTATTTTCCGCTTATCGGTGCGGCGGTTATATTCGGTTTTGGTGTGGTTCTTCATATAGCATATCAGCTTTCCGATAGGGCAGCATGGAGCTATATCGTATCGAGTGTAAATTTTTCGGCATGGGAGCTGTATAAGCCGTTCGGATATTCATATATTTTCTTTATAATCATAGAGCTTTCATATCTCCGTCCGTCACTTATAAGCTTCCTCAGTGCAAAGCTCATCGGAATGTATGTGCTTTGTGCCGTAATTCTTTCGGAAGCCATGCTTTGTCGTTTTATTCCTTTGAATCCTCTTATTTCTCAGCTTGCAGCGGCGGCAATAGGAATAATTTCCGCACAATTTGCAGGCTACAAGCTTTATGCCTCATGCCTAAAAACTGATTATTTTATAATTCCACTTATTGTTTCACTTTGTGCAATGATATTTCTATTACTCATGCTCTCATTTTTCCCTCCGCATTGGGGAATCTTTTATGACTTTTATTCGGGTGGCTTCGGAAGGTACATTTAATCACATATCATTGGAAATAGGATAAAAGCACCTATGAGGCAAAACAATTCAATATTCATTTTTCGTTAAAAAAATATTTTTTAAGAGTTATACAATGCGTAAATGTTGAAAACTTGGTTAATAATGTGGAAAAGCAGTTGATTGAACGTTGAAAACTCGGTGGAAAAGTTGAATATATCAGTATTTTACTTATGTTAAAATAGTTAAATGACTTTCAACAGGGGAAAAAATTAAAATATTGATACTAAAAAAATAACAAATTGTAATATCCTGTATGTCAAGACTAAATTTAAATAAAATTTAATTTTTTTACGTTATGGTTTTCCGTTTTATTGAATTTTTGATTTATGTAAAAATATTGTAAAAATTATATAAAAAGCTTGTAATTTATCAATTATAATGATAAAGTATAGGGGGTGATTGCATGAAAAATGAAATAATTGATAACAATAAGGATAATAGCACCGTAAAATATATCGGGCTTTGTGTGCGTGGCCTCGTTATAATAATTTCACTTGGCATGATATTTTGGTATATAGATTCACGATTTATCGGTTTTGGCAATATTATCGGTATATTATTTTTCCTTATAGCAGCAGGCTGTGCCGTATTTTATAATTACATAAAGCAATTTATATTAAAACTCCGCAAAAGGAAGGGAGGTAGAATTGTTGTGAATATTGTACTGATACTCATAGGACTTTTTCTTATATATACCGTTACTGCAATAGGACTTATGCTGTACGGTTCAAACAAGACCCCAGAAAAGGATGCAACCGTGGTAGTGCTCGGATGTGAGGTCAGAGGGGAGGAGCCGAGTCAGACACTGAAGAACCGCCTTGATGCCGCATATGCCTATCTTATCGAAAATCCCAATACAAAGGCAGTACTTTCGGGGGGACAGGGTGATAATGAAAATATAAGCGAAGCGGAATGTATGTACAGATATCTAACAGAAAAGGGAATAGCACCGGAAAGGCTCTACAAGGAGGATAAATCCTCTACAACATACGAAAATATACAATTTACAATGGAAATCATAAAATCAAATGGTCTTAGCGGGAATTTAGCTATCGTTACCGACTGGTATCATGAATACAGAGCATCCCTTATAGCAACAAGACAGGGTATAGAAAATGTGGGAGCTGTCAGTGCTTCAACGCAAACCTATCTCACAGCCAATCTTGTCACAAGAGAAATATTTGCTCTTGGTAAAGAATTTATTTTCGGAAGCTAATGAGTACAGTTTCCTGTTGATTATGTTAATGTTCTTTTAAAAATTGTTTTTTAATACGACAACATACGTACACCATCTAAATTCATAATTATTACATCACCGGCAATACATCATGTATAGTGCCGGTGATGTCTGTTTTTTTATATTATTAGCTCGTATTTGCAGTGTCGAAAACTGTTTATCAATTAAATATGATAATCAGTAACAATACAGATAGCTTCTGAGAGAATTAGTTTAATTTGTTATTATCTTATGTGGTGTAGGGATATTGCATTTTACTGTTAAAAGCTGTACAATTAGGTTAAAGACAATAACAGGTAAAAATAATAAAAATGAAAACGAGGAAAAATTATGGAAAAAATTCAATTTACTGCACCATGCCTGTTTGGTATAGAGGGTATATGTGCAGATGAGCTTAAAAGAATGGATATAGAAAATGTAAGGGCGGAAAACGGCAGAGTCCTTTTTGAGGGTGATTTTTCCACCCTTGCGAGAGTTAATCTGTGTTCACGCTATGCAGAAAGGGTACAGATACTTCTTAGTGAATTTTATGCATACAGCTTTGAAGATCTTTTTCGTGGTGTAGAGAAAATAGAATGGGAAAGGTGGATAGGGAAGGATGATGCCTTTCCTGTCAAGGGACATTCCGTAAGCTCAAAGCTTGCAAGTATTCCGGATTGCCAAAAGATAATAAAAAAGGCTGTTGTAAAGCGGCTTTCATCAAAGTATCATACGGATTGGTTTGATGAGACAGAGGGTAAGCTTCAGATACAGTTTCTTATTATGAAAGATAAGGTAAGTATAATGCTTGATACTTCCGGCGATGGTCTGCATAAAAGAGGATATCGCAGAGAGTCTACATCCGCACCCATAAAGGAAACGCTTGCCGCAGCTATGGCGGATCTCTCCCATGTACGTCCGTTCAGTACCGTAGTGGACCCGTTCTGCGGTTCGGGGACTATACTTATTGAATCCGCACTTAAGGCACTGAA
>CANRAN010000071.1 GCA_947628595.1 uncultured Clostridia bacterium
ATACGTAATCTGCTGGGATCTCCGAGCTGTTTCATTGCATCTGCAACAGTTTTAATTGTTTCTATTGACGGCATAGCTTCAGCGAGCCGTCCGCCGTTTTCGCTGTGGTTGTGAGGCAGTATAATTTCCTTGTCTGACAATTTATTTTCCTCCGTGATATGTAATACTTAGGTATATTTTAAAATATGCAGACCTAAAAATCAATAGTGATTTTACAATAAAAAGTGAAAATACGTATTTGTAAATATTAAAGGGCGATACTTGCTATCTGATTGTCGTTCTAAAAAAAATGTATCAAGGTTTATTAACAAAATCCGATTTATAGAGGAAAAATCAGGTTGACACTAATATATAAAAAATCTATTGAGCAGAATGTACAGCAGTATTTATTATTCATATATCTTAAATGTTGTGTCTATAGATTCGCCGCATATTGTAAGGAGTTTTTTTATATGTGAAAACTTTGAACCTAAGTCATAAGAAGTTCCTATGCACACGCCATTTTGCACGCTCCAACGACATGTCCTGAAATACGGCTTATCAGCCTTGTTTTCAGGGAGCCTGTAATTTGTTTCGGAAACACACTGCATTTGAACTATTTGTTCACGCTTTTCCGGGTGACGTTTTATTGTTTCATCAAAAACACGGAACATCATATCTGTTTGATTTTCTATGTATTCATTTTCATAAAGAAAATAATGGATATTACTGCCATGATTTGTTTTCTTTATATCTTCACCGTTTGGTTTATTGAATTTATCCGGTAATTCATAGCCGTCAATAATAAGTTCACTACGGTCAATTCCGCACACAAGCAGCAACTGTGCAATATACCTTAACTTGTCCTTCATGCTATAAGATGAACCAATACAGCATATTTTCCCGTTATCAAGTATGAAAGTCCTGCATGCATTAAATCCACTTTTATGTATAATTACTTTTGAAAAATCAGTATCGGAAATACAGCCAATATTAAGCGCATCACTGTATTTTTCGGGGTATTTGCGCAGTATCTTTTCAAAAATATCATACATCAGGTTTGCCTGATTCTTTGCACTGAACTTTTTCCCGAAAAGCGTATATGAAACAGGACTTTTGCCCGAATCAAACTGAACAGCTTTCGACGTTTTCGGTTCTGAAACTTCTTTTGTTTCTTCTTTTACAACTACAGAAAGTGCAGGCTGTTTTGGCACAGACTTATGCGATGGCTGAACAGGGCTTGTTTCTTCAAAAACTTCAGTGCTCAAGTTTTGAATAGTTTCTCTTATTGCTTTCAGATTATTTATGCTTTTCCAATTTATTGAAGCTCTCCAGAAACATTCGAATGCATAAGTTATATCATATTTTGACAGACTTGTTCCACGAAGTATTGTAGCAAAACTATTGGCGGCTGAACACATCGAACGTTCCAATTCGGTCTGATTGACTTTTTCTATGAGGAATTTGCTCTGATAGTTAAATTCATTGATTACGCTTGGTTCAAGTTTAAGAATATCAGTTGTTTTAGCACTTTTGCGTTTTTTTTCCAGTTCCACAAAAATAATTTTTCTCTCACTTGTAACGGCTGTAAGCATTTCAAGAAAACAGGCATAGCTTTCAGTATAGCTCTGGCTTACAAATGCAATCACGATTTCTGCTGCTCTGATATTCCGGAGCATTGGTGTTACCCAGGCAGAACCCTCTTTGTCGAATGCTTTATCTGTATAAACACGCAGACCATACTGCTCCTGAAAAGGAACAACAACATCCTTGAATACTTTTTCCCAGTCATCGCTTGCATAGCTGATAAACACATATTTTTTACCATCGGAACACTCTGTTATAGATAATTTATCCAAGTATTCCACACGTTCTTTTATCTGCATTTCTGTTAATGACATAACATTTTCCCTTCCTTATCTAAAAATTTTATAAATTTGTGATATTATTCATCTCTGTCGGGCAGGTAATAAATACGCAATCCGTCATATTGTTTTATAAGCATAAGCATACATTTCATTGGCTCTTTATCCTTTGCACGGTCATCTCCTTTCAGTATTTCAAAGTAATGCTGTCTTGCCATTTCTTCCGTAATTTCCTGATCATCCGGAGAAATTTTAATCATATCGGTATGTGTCCTTGATATTTCACGTTCTGTCTTATCGCCGGGATTACCGTATATCCATCCCATTTCCTGATGCTCTTTCAGCCATCTGTGATGTTCCATAATGCCTATAATTTCAAGCTGTTCGTCTGTAAATCCATCGACCATTTTGAATGAAACAGATCTGTCTGTGTATAACATACCAAGTTTGTCAAGGTATTTTGCGAATGATTTTGCCTGTGATATATTCGAGAGTTTGTATTCAAGGGAGAGTTTTTCAAAACTATTTTCCATATCTTCTTTTGTTGCCAAATCAAAAAGCGAGTTTAGATCATTGGTATTGCCTGAATAACGTTTATCACACATGATATTATATCTGCCGTTAAGAATTACAGCGAAATCATAAAGATGAAGGAAATTGCTGTTAGAAAGAAAGACCTGTTTTTTGCCGGGATTATATTTCTCCGTATCAACTGATATACTCAGGCAGATATTGCTTGTATCAAGGAGTTTTTTAATATCGCCAAGGAAGCTGTTTTCTCCGACCATAGTAGAATATGCATTAAGTTTAGGACATTTGCCGGTTTTTGCATTTTTCTCCCAGTTTTCATATTCAGCCTTAAACCTGTCAATTTTAGGAATTTCGCTCTCATCATAGATATAGACTGCATCTATTGAATTCGTGCTGAAGATAAATTTGCAATCAAACGGGTGCAGTTCCGAGCGGGAATTTCTGCCATAAGGCGTTCTGTCCCAGCATTGCAGTTCATCGCAGAGCATGAGAAGATACGCCAGAGGGTGATATTTCATTTGAAAAGGTTTTGTAACTTCTTCATCCTTATAAAAACCGATAGAGAACTTGTAAAGGCTGTTATGAAGGAGAATTGCCGTCATAGCATCAATTCTGCATTTAAACTGTTCCGGATCAATATTATTTAAATCCAAATAAGCCGTTTTGCCGTAAAGTTTCTGAAACAGTACAGCTGCACTGAAATAGGCATGATCCATATAATAGCCGAAAACATCAGGTCTGCTGGACTTTGTTTCAAGAATAGTCCTGATACTGTCCGTTGTAACATAATATGTATCTTTAAGTTTTGCAGCAAGATTATAGGCAAAAAGCTCATTTGTATTGACAAATGTTTTGCCGTAAAATTTTTTATCTTTAAGTAATTCATTTATTTTATTATTTATACTTATGAACTTGTCAATGTTGACATAAGCAACAAAAGGATTGTTCGCACGCGATTCCTTTTTCACTTCAAAATATGATTCAACCTGTTCAAAAGGCAGTTCAAACGGATAGCCGATATCATGAAAAAGAGAAGCAAGTCCCCAGTATTCAAGGAAATGATGAGCCGCAGAAGTATCGTTATCAATATTATAGAAATTCCTGTAAGCCTCTCTGTATGCTGTATTTGATTCATAAACAGCAAGACCGAGTGCAAATACATAAACAGAATGAACATAATGATCTCTATGTTTCATAAGGAGAGAACTGCCGTTCATTTCGTATTCGGAGAGCATTTCAATCATATTGCGTGTTTTACCGTATCCGCCCATAAACATTTCAAGGTAACAGCAATACACATCAAAAGCGTAATTTTTTGCACCGCTCTCAAGAAAATGGCGCAAAGCATTTTCAAGACAAAGCCTGTCGGTATCTTTTTCCTGATTATACGGAATCATATTTTGTTTAATGCTTGTTCCGGTATAATTTCCGGTATTTTTTTCATCAGTTTTTTCCGGATTACAACGCAAGTCAACGCAGGTGTCGCTAATAAAATGCAGGACTTTACTTTTAAGGTCTGTTCCGTTGTAAAATCGGTTGGGATAAGTCGGAAGCTGTGGTAAATTATTATAAGACATAAAAATTTTCCCTCCTAAATTATTTTATTATGCAGATTGCTCCGGTGAGAGAGAAATCTTATTTCTTTTATTTTTTTCAAATCACAAAATGTTTTTCTATCAGTATTATTTTCCAAAACTTCGTTGCAGATAGCCGGCAAAGAATTTTTATAGGGAAAATCTCAGCTTGTTGGTTCTGGCTGCACCGAGTTACAGTAAACCAACAAAATAAGCAGTTAAGTGACCAAACTCAAAAGAACCAAAATAATAATTGTATCACCTAAATATTACCACAAAAATCATAAAAGGTAAATACTTAATTTACAAAAAAGGATAAAAATTTGAGAATTTTTTAAAGGCAGACCGAAATTAGAAAAAATAGTTGAGCAAAAATAAGTATTATGTTCACCTATAACACTAATCGGGAAAAAATTCAAATAAAAATGCAAATAAGCTAATCAGACGATTTATTCTCAAAGGTGTCAACAACATTGAATTAACAACTATCCTCGTTGTATTTTCAATGGTCTTTCCCCTTGTCAGTTTCTTAATAAGTTAAATATAAATCATTTGTTTACTTAATTTCACGGACATTTTATATTGCAATTTAGATTTGTATCAAGGGTAAAATGAACGGCTGCACGGTCGACCTTGACAAACTGCCGATTTTCCGCTATAATGCTACTGCAGTGTGTAAGCCTACCTTCGGCTAACACACCAACACACCAATTTAGATTTATACCATTCTAACTTTACCAAAGCTTGAAGAACTACTGTTATTTTTTGTGCTTTGTATTGGGTAGTTTGTGTTCGGATTATTGATGGTGTGGTAGGAATTATTATCCGATTGGTGATTTGCAGCGTAGTTCCAAACCTCATTTGGTGGATACTCTATGCAAAAACCGATGAGATGAAGCGTGTAAAAAGGATTATCCTGAAACGTTGAGTTTGTGTTTTATGTCGTTAAAGGGAGGAAGAGATTACATGGATACGATTTTAAAAACAGTTAATGACAATTTATGTATTTCATGCGGTATTTGTGCAGCTAACTGCCCGGCAAACTGCATAACAATGGAGCGAAAAGGCTCTCAATATCTGCCGCAAGTTAATTTAAATGAGTGTGTAAAATGCGGAGTATGCCGTAAGGTGTGTCCAAGTAGCAAATTTTATGAATACGATGGCAAACTCAAAATAGAGGATTATTTGTTGGGAGAGTACAAAGCTATTTATTGTGCTAAAACGAAAGACAAAAAAGTGCTTCGGCAAGCAACAAGCGGGGGAGCTATCACACAAATCATTTTGAATCTTTTGGAGCATGGTGAGTATGACTCAGCATTTCTTTTGAGCGGCTACGGTTGTGATGAATTGTTGGAAACAAGAAGGTTTGTTAAGGGTGATGATTTTAACAGCACCTTTAAAAGCAGATATTTGACTGTTTCGCATGAAAACTCAATAAAATACCTGATTAAACATCCTGATGAAAAAGTTATCTTAGTTGCAACCGGCTGTGTGGTTCGTGGAATACTTAACACTATAAAACATAGAAAACTAAATAGAGATAACTATTTAATTATAGGACTGTTTTGTGATAAAACGATGCATTATGGTGTTGTTGATTACTTTTCATCACATGAAATAAACAAGGAAAGAGAACTGAAAGACTTATATTTCAGAACAAAAGATGTTAATGGGTGGCCCGGGGATGTAAGACTTGTTTATAAGGACGGGAGCTATCAGGATCTGCCGGCTAAAGAGCGTATGAAACTTAAAAATTATTTTATGCCGGAACGTTGTCTTTACTGTCAGGACAAGCTGAATTTGAATTGTGATATTGCAGTTGGTGATAACTATATAAAAGCGAATTCGGATGCAGATGGTGTAAGCAGCGTTATTGTCAGAACAGAACGTGGACGACGTCTTTGGGAAATGTACTGTAAGGATACATTCAGTTGGCACTGTGACAGTGCATCGGAATTATCGAAAGCACAACTGCTCAGTGCTAAAAAATTGAACCATGAATTTGCACAATTGAGGGGGTTATGCCCTAAGGCTAACGGTGGAATATCAACCGGAACAAAAAAAGCCTTTAAAGCTGCACTTAATAAAATACAAATCGGTAAATCAGAGAATGTATATATTGCAGTAAATAAGGACATTAAGCGGAGAGGATATAAATCTGCGATTAAAAAGATAATGACATTTCCTAAACGGCTTTTGAAAAAATTCTAAATTTTAAAGGGTATAGATATATGGAATGTGATTGTTTGTAGGTTCCGGTCTTTATGGTGCGGTTTTCGCACAGAAGACAAGTGAAGTCGAAATGAGTATGCTTGTAATTGACAATCGTCGCCATTTAATATGTACACATTTAACAAAATGTGGGGGAGTGGTAATGCCGGAAGATGCGGCTGCAAAAACGAAGAGCAGCGTAAAGAAATTACCGGATGTAGCCAATAAGAATATAACATGGCACTCAAGCGTTGATCAGGTTGCAAAAGTGTTAAATAACGACAAGATCACTGTGGTAGGTGTGGGTACTGCTGTATTAAAAAATTAAAATCCGTCGCTCATGATCGGCGATAATAGAGAGTAGGCTGCTCGTTAATCGGGCAGCCTACATCTTACACCTCCGTGCGTACCGTCCAGTACACGGAGGTTCAATAATTTAGGTGCGGTGTATTCCGGCAAAGAATCATACCCGAGTGATAACCATGCTTTATTGTTTAAGAATACTTGCTCCACGGCAACAGTCCCTGCTGCCATGCCAGGTAAACTGTGATGATTTATAATCAGACAAAGATTCTGCATTGAGCTGTGATTTTGCGGCGGATTTATGTTTTATAATGCATAGATACATTCACACATTTTACAGGTTCCGGGGCTAAAACAATTGCTGAGGGTTTAACTAAAGGAATATACTCACAAAAAGCACAATAATATTAATAATCTATGCACATTCAGCATTATGAGGTCTTTGTAGGGTTATTTTTGTGCAAAAATGCCTGTTTTTAGAAAAATACTGCATATACGTTGTGATTTTTGCAAATTTTGGATTTGTTGTTG
>CANRAN010000072.1 GCA_947628595.1 uncultured Clostridia bacterium
ATACGAGATCGGATATTGTTGTAACGCTTTCGGGTATATTTATATTTTCCAATCCGTAGCAATTCCAAAATGACATTTCACATATTTCGGTAATACCGCTACTTATATCAACGGATTTTATTTTGCCCGAATACATGAGATAGGCAGGTGACGTATCGAGGTCAACTCTTATGCTGCCGCTTCCCTTAATTGTCAATTTTCCGCTGTTATTATCAAGAACCCATGATGCATTATCGCCACAGCTTCCCATTGCATTTCCGGTGCCTGCTTCAATTGTAGGTATTCTGTGGTTATTGGCATATTTTTCTGCATAGCCGCCGCTGCTGCAATGAATTTTCAGGTCATGCACCACATAGATAGGATCACTGTCAAATGCATTTTCGGCAATATCTGTGACATTATCAGGAATTACTATGTCGGCTTCCATGCAATTAGAAAATGCATAATTTCCAATTTCGGTAACACTGTCGGGTATTGTATATGTACCATTTTTGCCTTGTGGACACCTTATCAGGGTTGATTTGTCTTTGTTGAACAAAACTCCGTTTTCGGAGGAATAATACGGATTGTTTTCATCAACATTGATATCCGTCAAGCTACAGTCGTAAAAAGCCTCATTGCTGATTTTATTTACATTTTTGGGTATTGTCACACTTTTTAGTGACCAACAGCGCTCAAATACATTATCTCCTATATATTTGACACTTTCGGGTATTTCTATACTTGTCAGACCCATGCAGACATCTTTTCCGAATGCAAAAGCCTGCTCACCGATTGTTTCCGTACCATCTTTTATAACAAGATTTGTATTATCAGGCATTTCTCCTTTATATCTGTAAGCAACCTTTCCGACATACAATAAACCGTCGGGCTGGGCTTCGTACCATGCCGTAGATTCAAGTGCCGTGAATCCTACATATTCAACACTGTCCGGAATGGTTATGTTTGTCAGACCTCTACATCTGTTATCAAATGCGCTCTCGGCGATACCTTTGGTGTCAGCTTTTAATTCAATACTTGTGTTTTCGGGCATTTCACCCTTATAATCATAGGCTACCTTGCCGGCATAAATAAGTCCGTCAGGCTGATTGTCGTACCATGCTGTATTATCAAATGCCCCCCAATGTATGTTTATGACACTGTCGGGTATGTTTATTTCCGCCAGTTCCGTACAGCCGGAAAATGCTTGCATACCTATTTCCGTAACACTGCCGGGTATGTTTATGCTCTTCAGAGCCACACAGCCCGAAAAAGTATTGTCATCTATTTTCATGATACTGTCGGGCAGAATTGTATTTGTCAGACTTGTACATTCGCTGAAAACAGAAGAACCCATTTGTGTAACACTTTTTGGTATACTTATACTTTTCAGAGCCCCACAACTGTGAAATGCCGAAGAACCTATTTTTGAAACGCTGTCGGGAATGGTTATTTCCGAAAGCTTTTTACAGCTTGAAAATGCATTGTCATCTATTGCCGTAACACTGTCGGGTATAACTATGCTTACAATACCGGAATTATTTTGAAATGTACCGAATGTATCTTCTCCGTTTACGGTATTGCCTATTCTTACGACAGGTTTGCCCTCTATGGTATCTGGTATGACGATTTCTCTGTCAGTGCCTGTATATTTGGTAAGTATAACACCTGAGTTATTTATCACATATTCATAATCATCAGCAGGATCGTGTTGTGTTTCGGATTCCGTGCTACTTTCCGTATTATCCGAGTTCCCGTTATCCACGTCGGAAGTTTGAGATGTCTGAACCGTCTGCGGCTTATTATTGCCGGATACTATAACCGCCGCCGTAATACCGCCGCCGACAAGGGCAGCCGCTGCGACAGCCACTGTTATTTTGAACGCTGCGGTTTTCAGAAATCCTCCTTTGCCTGCTGCAGCGGATGGGGTTATTTCAGCAGTACCTGCATTTACTCCGCTCATTACGGCAGACGAAACAGCGGAAAATTCCGGTGCCGTTACCGATCCGGCAGCTTGCTCCATAAGTGAGGGGAGCAGAGCAAATGGGAGAACTGCATACAGCCGTGTACCCTTCTTGTCAAGCTTTTCAAGTTCTGTGCGTATTTCCTTTCTTGCCTCAAGAAGATAATATTTTACGGTTGTAAGCGGTAGTTCGAGTTCCTCGGCAATCTCCTTTGTCTGCATATTCTGATAGTAGTACATAAGTATAACAAGCCGTTTGTTTTCGGGAAGTTTATTTATGATTTCCATAATCAGCCTGCTTGCTTCCTTTTTATCGACAAATTCATGTGGAATGAGATCGGAATCGGTTTCCTCGTCAGTTTCTGTAACCGTAATGGCTTCGGGAATATCGGAAAACAGCATGGGCTTTTTTATCCTAAGAAAATTCTTGCCGCAATTTGCCACAATACGCTTAAGCCAGCTATCGAATAATTCAGGGGAGTTAAGCTCATTAAGATGAGTAAAAGCCTTGATGTAGCTATCCTGCAATATATCAAGAGCATCCTGTTCGTTGTGTGTAAGGCTCAGTGCGATAAAATAAGCCGAATCTTTAGTCATGGTATAGAGAGCCTCAAAAGCTGCCTCATCTCCCGAAAGAGCGGCTCTTACTATCTCTGTAAAATCTTTGTTCACGTTTTTTCCTCCAATTTCAGTTTTTTTAAAATTCTCATAAACAGATTTTCCGATTTCACCTCCTCAATATGAATTTTTTCTGCACACAAATACAGATAATATTTTATGACCCACACGGAATTTTTACCTCCTTTCACCGCTCATAAATACAGACAACGGAGAAATGGCAGAGGATAGTAAATTAAAATTATTTTTTTTATTATAACATATTTTTCCACATTTAAAAACTATTTTTATAAAATTATTAAACATTCGCTCAAACGTTCAATTATGCTTTGTGGAGTCGGCTGGCAGCGTGCTATGATTATAACATATAAAGTTTAAAAAATGTTATAAAAAATCCCACTCCGAATTTATTGTTCAGAGTGGGAATCGTTTTTAATCCGCAACAAACGGTATGTTGTTTTCTTTTGCATATCTTTCAGCGGCAGAGCCGATTTTGCCGTGGATTGTAACATCGCCGCTATGGTAAAAAGCAAAATTGTCAATTTCCGTTACGCTGTCGGGAATGGTTACATTTTTTAAGGATTTGCAGTTGAAAAATACGGATGCTTCGACTTTTTTGACACCGTCAGGTATAGTAATATCCGTCAGGGATTCACAGTTAGCAAATACAGATGAGCCGATTGCTTTGACACTTTTCGGAATGGTAACGGCGTTTAAGTCTTTGCAGCCCTCAAATGCTGAATCTCTGATTTCGGTAACACTGTCGGGAATATCATATGAACCCTTTAGTCCGCATGGGAAAGCAATCAATATGTTCCCTTCTTTGTTAAACAAAACGCTGTCAATAACAGAATAGTTTGGATTGTTTTGTGATACAGCTATTTTCGTTATACTGCTGCAATTTGAGCATATACCGTTACCTATTGAAGTAACGCCGCTTGGAATGTCAATACTTTTCAGAGATGTACATTTGTTAAATGCATTATTGCCGATTGATGTGACACTGTCGGGAATTTCTACGCTTGTCAGTCCTGTGCAACCCTCAAATGCATACCAACCTATTGATGTAACACTGCCCGGAATATTCACCTCCGTAAGACCGGTACAACCTTCAAAAGCGTTCCAATCAATCGTTTTTACACTGTCGGGAATACTGATTGAGGTGAGATTTTTGCAGTCGTGGAATGCACACTGTGTAATATACACTGTGCCTTCTTTCAATTCTATATGTGTATTTTCAGGCATTTCACCCTTGTATTCATAGACTGCCTTACCGGCATATACCAATCCGTCAGGCTGAGAATCATACCATGCGGTTCGTTCAAATGCACTTCCCATAACTGTAGTAACACTGTCGGGAATATTGATGCTTTCAAGGCTTTCACAGCCCCAAAATGCATGGGATTCTATTGATGTAATTCCGTTGTGGAGTGTGATATCGGTAAGTCCCGTACATTTTTCAAAAGCCATGGGTGCTATTGATGTAATACCGTCCGGAATGGATATGCTCCTCAAACCTCCACACTCCGAAAATGCACCGGCTGCAATTCCTTTTGTGTCCGGTTCTAATTCAATATTTGTATTATCCGGCATATTACCCTTGTAGGAATAAACCACCTTTCCTGCATATACAAGTCCGTCCGGCTGTGCATTGTACCATGCTGTGCCTGAAAAGACTTTATCGTATATTGTCAAAACACTGTCGGGTATATCTATATTCTTGAGATTTGTACAGTCTGAAAAAGCATATCTGTCAATAACTGAAACACTGTCGGGAATGGTTATGCCCGTGAGGTTTTCGTTTTTTTGAAATGCGTAATGACCTATTTCTATAACAGGTTTATTTTCAATAATATCAGGTATTACAACCTGAGAATCATTTCCGTTATATCCGGTTATGATTGCCCCATTATCTTTAATTTCATATTCAAAGTTTTTAAATGAAGAAGTTGATATGTCATGAATGTTACTGCTTTCGTCATTATTTTTAACGCTTTCCTCCGTAACAGTCTGTGGTGAAAAACTGTCTTTCTGTGAATCCTGTGAAATTTGAGATGCAGCAGAGCTATCTACAGCTTGTATTACATTATTGCTGATACTGCTGTTGTGATCATTGCTGTCGGTGTTGTTATTTGTATTATTATTGCCTATAACGATTGCAGCCGTTCCTCCGCTTATAACAGCGACAGCAGCTACTGTTGCAACTACTCTGGCTGCTGTGGTTTTCAAAATCATATTTATACCTCCGATAGCTTTTATAGTTGATGTGACAGAAGCGGTTGTACCGGCAGTTACGCCTGCGGCAGAAACAGCGGCAGAGGAAGACGTCGGTGCGGAAACAGATTCGGCTGCATAGTTTAAAAGTGCTGGAAAAGCCGCAAACGGTACAGCGGAATATAGATATGCATCTTTGCCGCCAAGGTCATTAAGCTCCGCCTTTATCTGTTTTCTTGCTTCAAAAAGGTAATATTTGACGGTTGTAAGCGGCAGTTCAAGTGTTTCTGCTATTTCAGACGTATTCATATCCTGATAGTAATACATAAGAATAACCAGACGTTTGTTTTCGGGAAGTTTATTTATGATTTCCATAATCAGCCTGCTTGCTTCCTTCCTGTCAACATATTCATGGGGAATATGCTCAGGATTTTTTTCCTCATCAATATTTTCAAGCATAATGTTTTCCGGAATTTCCGAAAACAGAAAAGGGCGTTTGTTTTTTAAATAATCCTTGCTGCAATTTGCAACTATTCTGTTCAGCCAATTATCGAAAAGCTCCGGCGGATCTACAGTATTAATGTGAGTAAAAGCCTTGATGTAGCTTTCCTGCAATATATCAAGAGCATCTTGCTCATTGTGTGTAAGACTCAGTGCAATAAAATATGCTGAATCCTTTGTCATTGTATAGAGTGCCTCAAAAGCAGTTTCATCACCTGAAACAGCAGCCTTGACAATTTCCTTAAAGCTTTCGTTCATATTTTTTCCTCCAAAATTAGTTTTCTGAATTTTTTTAATAAATTGCATATATGTATATACAGGTACTCATCAATTCCCTGCAATAAATTTATTTCCTTCATTTCCTTAGCATAATATATACGAAAGGAAAAGGGATTTGGATAGTAAAATCAAAAAATTTTTTTAAGCATTAATTATTTATATTTACGCACAATTATAACATAAAAAATGTAGAAAGTGTTATAAAAAAATCCCACTCCGAATTTATCGTTCAGAGTGGGAACTGTTTTTATTCCGCAACAAACGGTATATTGTTTTCTTTTGCGTATGTTTCGGCGGCAGATCCGCTTTTGCCGTGGATTGTCGCATCGGAACATTTGTTGAATGCATATTCTCCTATTCTTGTAACACTTTCGGGTATATATATGTCCGTAAGACTTGTGCAGCTTTGGAATGCAAGCCAACCTATCTCAGTGACACCATCAGGAATAGTTATGCTTTTCAGACTATTGCAGCCGTCAAATGCATTACTGGGTATTTCCGTGAAGTTATCGGGAATTGTAATGCCTGTCAAACTTGTACAGTCGGAAAATGCTCCGGCGGCAATTCCCTTTGTTCCGGCTTCAAACTTAAAATCTGTATTTGCAGGAATTTCCCCTTTGTAACAGTAAAACATCTTTCCTATATATACCGCACCGTCAGTTTTTGATTCGTTAATATTGTTATACCATTCAGTGCCGTTAAAAGCACCTGCTTCTATTATTTCAACACTGTCGGGCAAATTTATTTCCGCAAGACTTGTACAGTCCCAAAAGGCTGAATTACTTATCTTCTTTACACTGTTCGGTATATTTACGGTTTTGAGATTCGTGCATGATAAGAATGTTGTGCGGTTTATCGTTTTAACGCTGTTGGGAATAGTTACGCTTGTAAGCTGACTGTTATAAAATGCACTTTCGGCTATATTTACAACACTGTTCGGAATGGTATATGAACCTGTTTTTGAAGTGGGAAAACGTAATAAAACGGATTTATCCTTGTTAAACAGGACTCCGTCCTCGGAGGAGTAGTATTTGTTGTTACTATCAACACTATATCTGCTGTATGAATTGTATAATACGCTGCGTTCTATCACTTTGACTTCGGCGGGAATTGTGAATGTGTCGGATTTTGATATCGGCAGGTACAGCAAAACCGATTTATCCTTATTAAACAATGCACCATCTTTAGATGAATAATATTTGTTGTTGCTGTCAACGTTTATGATTGCGTCAAATGGAAGTGAACTGATATCTATTGACTCAACACTATCGGGAATATCAATGCCTTTCACGTCAAACAGACTGAATAAATCGTATGCGTCAAGACATAGGGCTTTCGTTCCGTTTTTGAATTTAATTTTATTTGTATTTTCGGGTAATTCTCCCTTATATCCGACTGCTGTTTTCCCTAAATATACTACTCCGTCGGGCAGGGAATCTA
>CANRAN010000073.1 GCA_947628595.1 uncultured Clostridia bacterium
TCCTCAGCCTTTGTTTCGGCTGTCGAATTATCGGCTGTTTCCTCAGCCTTTGTTTCGGCTGTCGAATTATCGGCTGTTTCCTCAGCCTTTGTGTCGGTTGTCGAATTATCCGCTGTCTCCTCAGCCTTCGTGTCGGCTGTCAAATTATCAGCTGTCTCCTCAGCCTTCGTGTCGGCTGTCAAATTATCAGCTGTCTCCTCTGCCTTTGTGCCGGCTGTCGAATTATCAGCTGTCTCCTCAGCCATTGTATGGACTATAACTTTATCGGTAGTTTCTTCTGACTTGGTATCGTTAACAGTTTTATCGGCAGATCCTTCCTCCTTATTGTCGGTTGCAGTGATATCCTCGGCTTTTTCCGTCCTTTTGTCAGTTATGATATTATCTGTTTTTACAGTATTGTCTGAGCCTTTTTTTATTGTATTATTTTTCTTTGTTTCAGGCTGATTAGTGATAGTTTTACCTTTTTCTGCCTTGCTGTCGCACTCTTTCGGCTTTACAGCGGAACTGATTGTATCCCCGGCAGCGGATATTATATGCTCTGCTGTTTCAGCCTTATTGACAGTGTCCCTGACTGCATCTGTAACAGTTTTTGCAGCAACACCCGCAGCAACTTCCGTAGCCTTAGTTGCTGCACCGACAGTATCTGTGGCAGCAGTTACAGCTGTTCCTGTATTATTTCTGTTTTTACTGCGTTTCTTGTTTTTTCTTTTTGATTTGGAGTTTGATCTAAGCTCAGCGTTTCCGTCCTTTATTTCAATTTTGACAGGCTTGCCTGTTGCATCACTTATCGAATCTACTACAATGCTTCCGTCATCATTCTTTTTAACCGAAAGCTCAATTTGCTTTGATTTTTCGGCATCGGGTGAGCGGTATATTTCTGTACCTTCACTATTATTTTTATCCGGTTTCTTTGGCTGCTCGTCCTCGTAATCCGGAGCGCGGTACTGGAGTTTATCCCTTATACTGCTAATAAATTTATTTGTGCTTTCCCTATTGGTTTCAACCGGTCTTTCTTCTTCCTGTTCATCAGTCTCAAACAGCTTTTTAGAGAGTTTTTTCAGTATGCTATCCCTATTTGTCGGTTCGTCCGTTGTCTGTTCGTTTTCCGTCTGTATATTAGTAGTTTTATTTTCGGATATATCAGTATTGTTATTCTTGTCTGTTTCATCCTTATTTTCCGCTGTTTCGTGTTCGGCTTTCTCGATTTCTTCTCTTACAGCTGTGGGCATTGGGGTTACTTTTGTAATTTTAACGACAGGTTGCTCTGTTACTGTGGGTTGAGAAGTCTTTGGGGGTGCCTTCGTTATGGTTATGGGTGACCTGTCCGGTGTTTGAATGTCGGATTTTTCTGATGTTCTGATGTCAGCAAAGGTATTTTCCTGTTTTATCATAGTATCAACAGCTGCTATTGTATCAGTTTGCTTTGCGGCAGCGGGCTGAAGCTTTCCGAAATGTTTTTCAAATTTTGATAACGGTTTTTCTTCTTCATCTCCCGGGGCAGATGAATTTGATAAATTGTTTCTTCTTCCCTTTCCGAATCTCTTTTCATATTCAGAAAGTTCCTTCTCCGGTTGGACTCCATCATTTTCATCTGTTATACTGTCTATTATGATTTCCTCCTCGTCATGGGAGAAGATATCTATTTGCCCGTTTTCGGTATTGATTTCATCGGAATTATTGTCTTGTGTGAGATCTGTATCTGTATTTTCACTTACATCCGTTATAGGTTCGTTGCGGATAAATACCTCTTCGCCGATTTGCTTTATTTCCGTTTTCGGCTTAGGGGTACTCTCGGCAAACACGACTGTATCCGGGCTTTCAAGCTCGGAGGATTCAGCTTCTGTGTCTGAGTCCTTTGCGGCCTTGGCTTCCTCTGCACTTATATTGGATAGCTGGACAAGCTGTGATGTAACAGACATTGCAGGCTGTTCAACAGCCTCCGCTTTTCCTACGGGTGTATATGGATTTTTCGGTATAGAAAGCTCTGTGGTTGAATCGAGCTTTGGAATATTTCTGGTCTTTTCCCTTTGTTTTTTTTCTTCTTCAATTCTCTTGTTTGTAAAAAGTACATTTTCATCTGATGACTCAAAAATTGATGTGTCATAGGGTCTTTCATCTTTTTCCGTTATTTCCTTTTCATCGTCTACCTGGATACGTGTTTTCGGGGTTTTTATTATAAACTCCTCATCATCCTTTTTATTTCCGGAATTTTGGGATTGACGGTATTTTATTCCTACTATTATCATGGATGCAAGTGCGATAAGACCCACAACCGAGGCAATAAGTATAGCAATATATCTTGGATCCAGCTCTGTGACACCGGCAGACTCCGCATTCGATATTTCCATAGGTGCCTCTGCTCCCTCAAAGGTTGTGCCGGACATGACTTTCGCTAATATTTCTTTATAGGTATCGTTAAGCTTTCCTGTGTGTGATTGAAAAGTTATTATAATATTCTTTCCGTTCACGATTGTATATTCCTGGACGCCGTAAATAGTTGTATCAGCCATTTTGTATTCCGTATCGAAGGTCAGGAAAAGCGTTCCGTTATATGTGTTTTTTGAACAGCCAACAGCAAAGTCATTTTCAAGAAGCGCATCTGTTATCTGTTCTATTTCATTTTCAGAAAGAGATGAAAGGTTATCTATTGCCTGTGTTTTTTCACTTTCTGTCATTGTCAATGTTATATCGTAGGAAAAGTCCTTTGCAAAAGCTTTTACAAGTGTGCCGTTTTCGGTAAAGCTTTTTTCTACTTCTTCTTTGGTAAGATTTGTTGCAGAGAGGGCAGGATCTTTTTCTTTGATATCGGGAGTAATGATATACGTATCGGACGGAATATCTATTGTCATTCCTATATTATCCGGCTTGTATTTTGTATAGGTAAGCCTTTCGGGAGCGGTACTGCTTTCTTCTGTCTTAACTGAGCTTTCCTTTTGTTCTGCTTCTGATGATGTACCTTGCTGTTCGACCTTATCGGAATTTTCCGGGGCAGCAAATGCTGTTGTCGATATTGCCATTGTGATAAGTGCGGCAGCAAGCACAGCGGTTAGTCGTTTCATTTTATATCTCCTTCCGCAATATGAAGTAATTATCATAAAATCGGCATATATATTTAATTATACTTTAATTCGTACTAAATTACAAGCGGATTTGTGAAGATATTTATTCAATGACTGCAAAATAAGTTGCAAAATGGATGAATTTAATATATGAGGAAAACATTTTGATGTAATAAATTAAAAACGGAGATTTTATATTTTCTCCGTTTTTTCTGCCTACCATAGATTATCTATGTGTAATTTATTCTATTCTGTCAGTGCCTTGAATTTCTCAAGTTCCGCCCGCCAGTATTTTTTATCTTCGTTTGTTATCGGACGTATAACCCTGCATGGATTGCCTGCGGCGATAACATTATCGGGAATATCCCTTGTCACAACCGAGCCAGAACCGATTATTACATTATTTCCTATCTTCACTCCGGGATTTATTACGGCATTTCCTCCAATCCACACACTATTGCCTATTGTGACAGGCTTGCCCATTTCAATTCCAATTGCCCTTATCTCCGCATCATAGGGATGAACAGGTGTATATATACATACTCTCGGACCGACAAGACAGTTGTTTCCTATATGAACTTCTGCCACGTCAAGAATTATGCAATCGAAATTCGCATAGAAATTTTCACCGATATATGTATTACTCCCGTAATCACAACGAAATGGCGGCTCAATGTAAATGTGTTCACCGGTACGTCCGAAAAGCTCCTTGAGAAGCTCTGTGCGATATGATCCCTGTTCCTCGGTTGTATTGTTGAAAAGCCGTGTTATTCTGCGTGAACGTCTTGCATCCTCCTGCAGTTCTTTATCCCTTGAGTTATACAGCATTCCGGAAAGCATCATTTCCTTTTGGGTCATAAAAAACAACTCCTATCATTTTGATTTCCCTACTAAATTATATCAGGCATTTGACTGTATTACAATGAGAAAAAATATATAAGGGAGTTAAAAATGACTTATCCCTGATTGTCCCTCATCCGTGCGATAATTTTTTCATTTCTGACATATTGTATTAATGGTTCACCATACCTAAATGGGAAGTAAATACATACGGATATATGAGTATCAATTATATATAATAACGAAAATAATTTTTGCGGGTCATTTTTTAAAATGGTATGACAGTTTTGTCTTAAGTCGGCACTTGTCATAAACCACACAGCTATGCAGTCACTTACCCCATAGGCTTTTTTATGTTATGATTTAGTTGGTGACGTACAATAATTATGCTCATAAGAGTACAGACTTGGGAAGAAATTATCCGCACTTGTCTGTTTTATGCTGTCGCACACCCACGTATAGTTTTTTGATATATGTAGCATAGGGAAAACAGAAAAAATTTTTTGCAATACAAATTTCCCATTTTTCTCACACGGATATGCTGCGTGTCATTGTATGCGAAAATACAAAATTGAGGGCGTGTATAATTCGGAAAAGTTAATTTATTTGTTTGGAATCACATTGTAATTATTGTCGTTCTATGTTGGTATCTTGAATAAAGAGCAGAAAATTGATATAATAATATTACAAAATAAATTGACGGGGTAATGCTGTTATGGAATATAAGATTACAGAGCGTGGAGCGGAAATAAAGCTGAATGATGTATTTAACCTGAAAAATACTTTCGATTGCGGACAATGCTTCCGCTGGACTGAAAACAGCGACGGGTCGTATTCGGGAATTGTCAGAGGAAAATATGCACGTGTTATTTCCGATAATGACACTATCATAATTGAGGGCAGTAATGAAGAGGACTTTTTGAATATATGGAAAGGATATTTTGACCTTGACAACGATTATAATGAAATACGCAAAGAAATATCCACCCTTAGTCCGAAACTTGAATGTGCACTTGAAAGTATAGACGGAATACGGATACTTTCGCAGGAACCGTGGGAAGCCTTATGCTCATTTATAATATCACAAAATAATAATATACCGAGAATAAAGGGTATAGTTACGAGGCTTTGTGAGTGCTTCGGAGAAAAGGGTGAGCATGGATATTCTTTTCCCTCGGCAAAGAGGTTAGCCGAATGTAGCGAGGAAGATCTATCGCCGCTCAGGGCAGGCTTCAGGGCAGCATATATATCAGATGCGGCAAGGAAGGTGGCAAGCGGAGAAATAATACTTGAGGATATGTACACTGCCCCTATCGGAGACTGTAGGACAAAGCTTATGAAAATAAAGGGTGTAGGACCGAAAGTTGCGGAGTGTACCCTTTTATACGGATTGCACAGGCTTGATGCATTTCCGATAGATGTATGGATGAAAAAAGCACTTTCCACTGTTTTCAGCGAACTGAGCGTGAAGGAGCTCGGAAGCTATGCAGGGATAGCACAGCAGTATATCTTTCATTATGTCAGGCTTAATCACGGCGGGGATGCCACGGCCGGCAATTCTCAGGTTAGCTGACTGTTTTTGCTTTGACTATACTTATAGGAAGTATGTGTCCGCAATAATAAATTTACCTGTCGGAATGTGTAAGACAGGTAGATTGTGGTGTTCAAACCTAAAGTTTAAGGAAAATGTGAAAAGATGCTGATACGAAAAGGTAGGGCTGTGAAGCTTTGGTGTTAATTTTACCTTTTCTTCACAGCCCCTAAAATTGTCGTCTGCTTACCCTAAGTCCTCCTTGCGGATGGTTTTCTTGAGCTGCTCAAAGGTCACACCATACTTTTCGGCAATATCCTTTGCATAGCTTACACCCTCGGGAGGAGCAAGAAATACCTTGTATGAACGCTCACCCTCATGTATTCCTGTTATAAGGCTCGCTACATTCATATCGCCCTCGAGCGAATTCATAATATCAAGTTCCATTGCAAGCTCGTGCATATGGGTGTTGAATATCGTTCTTGCACCAAGATAACGCAGTGCCATGACAACATCCTTGGCTATATATAAACCCTCGGCAAATGATGTTGTAGCAAGTGATTCATTGAACAGAAGCAGACTCTTATTTGTAGCTAAGGAGAAAATTTCACTCAGTCGTTTTGATTCCTCTCCGAGTCTGCCCAAGTTTACCGTCTGATTTTCGTCCGCAGGAAAATGTGTGTATATATTATCAGCAGGTGAAAGAGAAATAGATTCCGCAGGTACATATATACCATGCTGTGCAAGCAGGAAAATTATTCCGACAGCCTGTGTAAAGGTGGTTTTTCCTCCTCTGTTGGGACCTGTCATAATATAAATTCCGTGTTCGGAATTAAAGTCAATGTTATTTCTTATAATATCAGTCTTTTTATTTTGTTCAAGCTGAATACCGAGCTTAAGATTATATATGCCCCTTGCGCTTACCTCACGCTTTTCAATATCGAGTATTTCAGGTTTGCACATGGGCAAACCGAGAGCCATAAGCTTTTCACAATACTCAGCCCAGCGTATGTAGAAGATAAATTCGGGAATAAGCTTTGTTAGACTGTATCCGCTTATGTTTACATATCTTGAAAGCTTGTTCTTCAATTGCTTTACGGTAGAACCGAGCATTTCTGTCATAACTCTGCTGAGCGGGGACATGAGAGGATCATCTCCGGCAACATTTCCGACAGTATGTATTTTGGTCATTCCGTCAAAGGAGGTACCCCCGTGTATTTCGCTTTTTTTGGATGCAAAATCAAGAAATTTATTGAGCAGACCCGGACGAGAAAATGGTGTATCATTGATTGAAACTATGCCAACCTCCACAGGGCGCATATGATGATCTAAATTCACACCCACAGAAATACTCCTTATCTGCCCGATCTCTCCCATAAGCTCCTTTATATCCTCATAAAGATATTCAAAGCCGCTTTCGTT
>CANRAN010000074.1 GCA_947628595.1 uncultured Clostridia bacterium
GACATAAAGGATCTCAAGATTATAACCTGTCACCTCGGAAACGGTTCGTCAATCACGGCCATTGACGGAGGTAAGGTGGTCGATACCAGTATGGGACTTACTCCCCTTGACGGTATAATGATGGGTACACGCACAGGCTGCCTTGATCCGTCGGTTGTAACTTTCATTATGGAAAAGGAGGGACTTACTCCTTCGGAAATGGATACACTGCTCAATAAAAAATCCGGATTCCTCGGAATATCGGGCATTTCAAGTGATGACAGAGATGTATCCGAGGCTGCCGAAAAAGGTAACGAAAGGGCAAAGCTTGCAACAGATATGCTCGAATACCAGATACTTAAATACATAGGTTCATATGTTGCTGTACTCGGTGGAGTCGATGCGATAGTATTTACAGCGGGTATAGGTGAGAATCAAAGCTCACACCGTCAGAAGGTATGTGATAAGCTCGGCTATTTAGGCGTTGAGGTAGATGCGGAGATAAATGCCGGTGGTGTTCACGGCTTTGAGGGTAAAATTTCAACAGAAAACAGTAAGGTTGATGTTTTTGTAATTCCTACAAATGAGGAAATAGTAATTGCAAGAGATACAGCTGCCCTGGTTAAAAAGGCATAAAGCTGTCAATAATAGAATAATAATACTGAAGGCAGGCTTCCATGCTTGCCTTCTTTAATGAAGTAAGTATATTTTACATTATCGGTATAATTACAAGTATGTAAACCGACATATAATATTGTCGTTTGATGATATAATGTCTATGGCATACAATACAGAATATGGGTTCGATATGAATGGGAAAAATAATAGAAAAATATCCTCTGTTATATGCGAATATAATCCTTTCCATAACGGGCATGAATATATGTTGAAAAAAATGCGTGAGAATGGTGCGGATTATATAGTTGCCTGTATGAGTGGAAATTTTGTACAAAGAGGAAGTCCGGCGATATATGATAAATATACAAGGACAAGGGCGGCTCTTTGCGGAGGTGCTGATCTTGTGATTGAGTTGCCTGTAACATTTTCCTGTGCGGGTGCAGAGCGTTTTGCATATGGAGGAATATACCTGCTGGATTCTCTCGGATGTGTTGATGAGATAGTATTCGGGAGCGAATGTGGAAATATTGATTTTTTGAGAGGTGCGGCACTTGCTGTTGAGAATAAAAGAGTATCGGAAACGATGCGGAGTTTTCTTGAAACAGGTGTAACCTTTGCCTGTGCAAGACAGACCGCAGTAGAGAAGATATACGGAAGGGAAATATCGGATATACTCTCCGAGCCTAACAATATCCTTGCGGTTGAATATATAAAAGCACTTAACAGGATTGGTTCCGATATAATGCCGTCAACTTTAAAAAGAACGGGAGCAGGGCATGACAGCTGTAATACACATCAAAATATTGCGAGTGCAAAACATATAAGATATATAATAGAAAAAGGCGGAAATGCTGATTCATATATGTCCGAATGTGCTTCAAGAATTTTTTCCGATGCCAAAAATAAGCCGCCGGTTGGTGGACGTATGTCAAAACTTGAGGGTGCGGTATTATACAGTCTCAGAATGGCAGATAAAGGAAAGCTGTTTGAACTTCCAGAGGTGAGTGAAGGGCTTGAAAATCGCATATACTCCGCTGTGAAAGGCGGAAAAAGTCTTGAAGAGATAATAGACAGTATAAAAAGTAAGCGTTATACCCGTTCAAGAATATGCAGAATAATTATGTACGCATTTCTGAATATCGCAAAAGCAGATATGCCGGAAAAGCCCGGATATATAAAAATATTAGGATTTAACGGTCGTGGAAGGGAGATACTTAAAAAGGCAAAGGAAACCTCGTCGCTTCCAATTGTCATGAGATACGCTGATATCGGAAGATTGGGTGCAGAGAGGAAAAAAATGTTTGAGCTTGAAAGCCGTTGTGATGATATTTTTGCATTGAGCGGAGAAAATACAGACATCTGCGGAAGAAATCTCACGGAAAAAATTATTATTACGGATTAATAACGATAACGGCATGGAAAATTATTTTACACTTTGGAGGAATGATTGATTTGTCACTTAATGTAAAAGAAATTAATACTGAAAATTTCGGTCATTGTGCCCGTTTGACATATGACGATATAGAGGTTATCGTTACTTTGGATTATGGTCCGAGGATTGTGAGTGTAAAAAGGGAAAGCAAGCCGGATCTCATATATAGTGGAAAAGATTTGAGGCTGCAAAGAAATCATGGGCATAAAATGCGTGTAACGATAGAAAAAAGTACAAATGCTGTCTACTGTGACGACTCTCCTGTGCGATACAGTCCGATGTCGGACGGGGTGAGTTTTATACAGACACTGAGTGAGCCTGTGCAGCTTGAGCTTTCAATGGATGTGGTATTTAATACAGATATTGGTGATTTTATGGTTGTGCACAGCGTATATAATAAGTCAAAGGAGGATGTAAAGCTTTCGATATACACCGAAACGCCGTTTCGCAGCGAAGGCTTTGTATTTATCCCACAGAGCAATATCAGAGAAGCCGAACGTCCGAGCAGAGTTCTTTCTTTATGGGATAATTGCAGTTGGAACGATAAACGACTCTTTATCGGTGAACAGTATGTTACTGTTCACAGTAATATGCTTGATATAGAGGAGGACGGTGAGTTTAGGCTTATCGGCGGAGATTTCAATAATTCCCGACTGAAAATAGGGATAAATAATACAGCAGGCTTTTGCGGATATATTGAGAACGGATATGCGCTCATAAAAAGGTATGTGCATAATCGGAATGCACTTTATCCGTTTACAGGTTGCTCTGCCTTTGCAACGGTGAATGAAAACTATCTTAGCATACAGAACACAAGCCCGTTTTATATGATAGGTCCGGGAGAATCTGCAAGACATATAGAAAGCTGGATTTTTGCACATTATCGGAACGATGTACATTGTAATAATGAAGCAGAACTGGATGCGTTTATAAATACTGTTTAATCAACTAAATATGGCAGAAAAATACCCGATAGGCACAGTTGCTTATCGGGTATAGCTTCATGCAGTAAAAAAAGGTATGTATGGTGAAACCGTAACTGCAACGATTCCGCATAAGATACCGAGAAAGACTCCGGCTATTACATCTGTGGGATAGTGTACAAGCACATACATTCGTGAAAATCCCATAAGGCAGGCATAAAATAAAACAGGTAAAAAAATCACGGGCATCATGATAAAAACAACCGTTGTTACAGCAAAGGATGCAGTAGTGTGACCCGAGGGGAAAGAATAATGTGCAGGGTGCTTTATCAGAAGATCTTTTTCAAATTCTCTGCTGCACGGTCTTATTCTTCCGACAATATGTTTAATTGTTACCTCTCCCGCAAGTCCCCCTATTAGCATGGAAAGAATCATTGTGTATCCAACCAATCTGTAACGGGATATCAGAATCAACGGAATAGAAAGTGCAAACCATATGTAACCATTATTTCCGCTTGTGGTAATTATTACCATGAGTTTATCAAGCTTTTTGGTGTGTTTGGCTGACAGTTTTGTAAGCACACGATTATCCCATGCCTTTATACGCTCAAGCATAGTCTGCTCCTTTCTTTGGATCTAATATGGAAATATGTTCGGGTTTTAAAAAATTTGATAAAGGTAAGAATAGTATCAACGCTATAATGATTATAGCATAAAATTCATAAAAATTAAATAGTTTTATGCAAAGAATTGTAAATCTCGCTAATTTCCTGTAACAAAACTGCATCCTCACAATTTGCCTGTAAACTTTCCTGATCTGTACTGTCGTGTTGCTATGGTCAGAGCTTTACAAAAATATGCTCAACCTTAACAGTAACCTCCTCGCCGTTATCGTCATCAGCCTTGTATTCTTCAGTTCTTATCAGCTCTGTAAGATTATTTTTTTCGTCATTATACAGTCTGTATTTCGTACCTGTGGAGGTATCGTCACTGCTTTCCTTGGATGAATCAGAAGTTTTTGGTGTGTTAACGTATACCGTAACACCTTTATCATTATAATCGTATGTAAAATCGAGAGTGCGGCTGTCACTGACGGTAATATATCCGGTTCCGGATTTCTCAAAAATATATTTCATGCTCTTATACATCATATCCTCTTGCCCAACACGTTCAACCTCTTCTCCGTCAATATAATATATTTCCTCATAATATTCCCATGTCCCTAACGGGTTAAAGCTGAAATCCGAACAACCGCTCATAGCTGTAATTGAAAAGAGTATAATAATCGAAAGCAAGCAGCAAACATATTTTTTCATTATAATGACCCCCAATCGTAAATCCTTATATTAAAGCTGTCCAACAGGAAAAAATAAGACGGGTATAAAATAAGCGCTCGGAAAACTCCGAACGCTTACCGTCCTAAACGGACACATGGTGCGAGTGATGGGACTTGAACCCATACGTCGTGAAACACACGCCCCTCAAACGTGCCTGTCTGCCTATTCCAGCACACTCGCTTATTCATTGTTCCCTCGGAACATTGTCTATTATATATTATCCGAGGGCTTTTGTCAAGCCTTTTTTTAAAAAAATAAAAAAAATTCTGTTAGTTTATAACAGATATGTTACAGAAGGCAAAAAAGGATAGCAAAATAGGGGAATCTGTGTCATAGTTGATTCGCCAAGTAAAACCAAAACGAAAAGAACCCGATTTACTTTGGATACTATAACACAAAAAATAAAGTTGGTAATGAATATGCGAAGCAGGAATCCATACGCAGGGTTTGTGGTGTTTTGGGTAGAGCTGCGATTAAAAGGATATAGCGAAGCATTACAGGACTGTACAGTATGCTCCGTAAGCTCAGCCTTGTCAGACACTGCTCAATACTAAGTACATTCCGAAACCTTTATCAAACTAAAATATTAGATATAATTTACAAATCCGACAATTAAGTATATCTTCACTTCTTGACTGTATATAACTGTGGTGCTATAATAAATAAAATACATTTGTCGGAGGTGTAAATGTGGAGAATGATTTTATATTTGATATAGATGAGCTGATGAATGAGGGAAAATTTGAGGAAGCAATAAATAAAATTCAGGAGCTTGACGAGGACGAGATGAGCGGTGAGCTTATATTTATGCTTGCACATTGTCTTTCGCAATGTCAGAGGTATCGTGAAACACTGAGGGTGCTTGAAAAAATAGAGGACGATGTTTCCGAGGATGACCTGTCATATCATCTTGAAATAGCAGGGGCAAACTACGGACTGCATAAATACCGCACTGCCATAAAAGAGGCGGGTATATGTATTGAAATAGATGAAAACTGTGTTGAGGCATGGTTGTTACTTTGCCTTATTTATCAGGAAATCGGAAAGACAACGGAATTTGAAAAAGCATCCTATATTGCAAGAGGGATAGACGAGGAAGCATGGAATAATATTTTTGGTGACAGGACTAAGGAACTTGCAGTGTATGACGAGGATGATCTTGCGGCAGTTGTCAGTTATATTGAACATTCCTATGGAAATATAGTTCTGCTTATGCCGGATTTCAGTGATGATGAAATAAACTATGAGCATCCGATAAAAATAGCAGTGATACCGCCTGACGATAACCGATCCTATTTTAAGCTTGTCACAATCGGAATAGGAGCATACAGGGGTGTTGAGGTGACAGATAACGGAGAGGAAGAAATTCACAGAGTGGAAATTGTATCATTGATTCCGCTCAGCGGGGAATATGACGAGGATGTGGATAATCATATCTGGATATCAAGGATAATGCGGCAATTCGGAGAGATGATACAGTTTGAGAAATCGTGGCTTGACTGCGGACATACGGTTTCCTATGGCGATAGGCTTGACAACACTGTCGGGTATAACGGCGTTATATTTGCAACGAGTTTGTCTGCTGAGGGAAGCTGTATACTCCCGTGCGGTGAAGAGGTTGAATTTTTACAGATGATTCCGCTCTATGAAGAGGAAATGCTTTTCAAAATCAACAATGGTTTTTTTGAGCTGTTTGAACGTGCTGAGAAAATATTTGGCGATGATTTCGGATATATCCGCAGTGAGCGTAAAAATATTTTCGAGGGCAGCCAGAAGAAAAAATGGGCTGTTCCGAGGAGCGTTATAGAGAAGATACTTGACTGGGAGGGACCGGACGGCTGCTATGCAACAGACAGGATAACGGTGGATAACTGCAAGGTAGGGGTTATGTATAGGGAAAATCCGGAAAGCAAGCTTGACAGCGGATGGAGATTTCTTGCAGGTGACGAGGACGAGGGATATATGAGTAATATTGAAAATACCGAGATATTCAGCCTTAACACTATATGCAATTATGATCCTGAAATTATAGAGTATCTTGAAAATCCGATAGGGTCAGCGTTTTACAGGAATAAATCGGGTGAATTTTGTCCTATGAGATTTCGCCCTCAAAAGTAGCGATCTTATTCGCAATCTGTCGGGGTATGTAAGTAAAGCACGGTTAAAATTCATACAAATCCTTACCGTACTGTGGGAGGAAATGATAAATACATGTGTAGTTAATACTGACAAACCGATTGTCGAGCCATAGAGTTAATACTGTGAATAGGACAGTTATGGCTGTACAGTGGCAAGCTGCGAGGAAAATATTAATGTTTAAGATAAAAAGTAATGCATACCTTTCAAACCCGTTATTTGTTGCCTGTGTTGCAGTGTTCTGTACACTTCTCTGGGGATCTGCTTTTCCGGCAATAAAAATAGGCTATGAGTTTTTCAGAATAGAGGAAAATGATATACCGTCAAAGCTTGTATTTGCAGG
>CANRAN010000075.1 GCA_947628595.1 uncultured Clostridia bacterium
GCACTGATGATTTTCACGCAATCTCTCCAGCGGCATCCGCAGAGAAAGAATATTCCGAAAGTTTTCATTTGCTTTATTGTTGACATCGCCACCGAACCGATAAGTCCTGCAAGTACAACAATAGCCGCTGTTATAATTATCGGAAGCATATGTACATAAATATCATTAAGCTTCTTATTGCTTTCATCAGCTAAGGTTGCAAAGTCCCATTTTTCCTCCACATCACCTATTGTTCTGAGATATTCTGTGTTGTTTTTTATTTGTTCATCGGTAAGTCCGCTTCCGTACGAAATAAACAAATAACTGCCTTCAAACCAATTGTATTTATCAGGATTATTTTCAAAAAGCTTTTTATCCGCAATACAGAACGCACTCTCCAACGAAACCTGTGTGTCGAACGGCACATAAAATTCAAATATGTTTTTTTCGTCCGAAAGCATTTTACCCTCGTCCAAATTACAGTTCTCGTATGGAGGAATATATGTATTATCTGTCAGAATACCCACCACCTTCAGCTTTCCTGCCGGGGTATCATATACATTTCCCAGTTCCGCATCCGTTCCTCCCGATACAACAATTTCAATCTCACCGTTTGACGTCTTTTCGGAGGATGCCCATCTTCCCTGTGCAAGAGAAAGTCTGAGCTTGCCGAAAATTTCATCGTCAACAAGATAAAAATCTATATCAGCACCGGCATTCCTTCCAACTTCTGTCTTTGGAAGGCTTGGTTCCAAAAAACTCAGAGCAGCGTTACTGTACACCTTGACATCACCCTCAAGCTTATTTTCGATAAGCCCTATAACCTTTGAAACGTCAAGATATCCGTTTTCCCCCCTCAGTTTTTCGACATCATCGTTCTGAGTCGCATTTGTCACAAGCGTATCAAAATGCATTACCACTCCGGCATTATTTTCAAAAATATCCCTGTATGGTTTATATAACATATCTTTACCGTTATATGTTCCTATAACTACATTTGAAAGGATAAGAAGTGCCGCAACTTCAACTATAATTATCAGTGTGAAAACAAATCTGCTGACAATCAGGTTATATGCAATTTTAAAATACCTCATTTTCTCAGCTCCTTTTCAGATCAACTACGCTTTTGGTTATCATGGGTATAATATTAATGCCCATAATCAACAAACCAAATCCCATATATCCGCCGAACACTGATACATACACACCTGCATTGAAGAAATCTTCAAAATTGGGATAAAGTACCGATATAACATTCAGTAAACAGTAATTAAACAACAGATATCCTATTATACACGAAACAATAAAGGTAAGTATCACTTCCATAAAATAAATCGCAAACATTCTCAATTTGCTTGCACCGCAAAGTCCGAAAACCATGAGAGTATTTTTTCTTTTTGAGAGAATATATGTATAAAGTCTTGATATATTCAAAAGTATAACACCTATTATTATGATTGAAACGACATATATCATATTATTAAACTGCTTTTCAAGCAGCGGCTTTGGTTCGGGCTCTTTTACACCGACCTGAATGTCGGAAAATTCTTTTTTGATTGTGTCCGATATCCTTACAATTTGTTCGTTCGTAACATCATCTGTCAGGTGTATCGTTATACTTGTCACATTAAAACTGTCGTCAACGGAGTCTAATAACATATTAAAGCTCGTGCGGCCATTTTCTTCCTCAGGTTTCAGTTTCCTTACTTCCGAAACCGTATATTCTGTGTTACCTATTGTAACCTTATCTCCCTTTTTAGATTCACAGTACGGCACTTTGTATTTAGCTGATGTTATAAGTTTAATATATTTTTCCTTTCCCACCAACTCAGGATACGTGTTATTGATATATTCATCCATACCGAAAACCGCAGAATATTTAATCAGGTATGTATCGTCAACCATACCGTTTATCCAGCCGTCACTTAAAGAATCTACGGCAACTTTTAAAATACGATTAAGTTTATTTTTTATATCTCCATATTTAGGATATGCAGAAAATTCATTGATACCACTAATAATAATGATATAAACATTTTCATACTTCTCACTTATTTTTCGGTATTCTTCTGTATCGGTGAAACCCGAATATAACAAATCTTTTGTCTTTTTATCATATATCTGCACTAAATCTGGACTTTCTTCGTCATCATCCTGATAAAGTTCTCCGTCAGTACCCAAAGTAAGTACAAATCCCTTTTGCCAGTCCGACCTTTCATCTGTCGGCTCAGGTGTCAAAGAATCCATCATACCTGCAACAGAAAAAACTGCAACTATACATATAACCTGTGAGATAATTATAAAAACAAATAACACCGGTTTTGTTTTTATAAAATTCAATATATTTTTAAATATAAGAATCACCCACATCATCAGTAACCCAACCTCTCCAAATAATTATTAAGATAACTCATTATTGCCTCGTACAGATATCGGCATTTCGGACTATCTCTGTATGCATAATAAGCTATATCGGACAGCTTTGCAACATATCAACGGTTGAGTCTGCCGAATCAACTGTCGGTAGAGTACTTTTTGGCTTATTTACTGATTTTTTTCTTATCATATTTTATACAGTTCCAATGGAAAAATAAAAAAAATCCGCCCTGCCTTTGCTTTTATCAACCAAAGGCAGGGCGGATTTTTATAAACATACCGTAAGAAATAATCCCGTCGTATTTACAGTTTATGTAAATTATACAAACGGCCTTGCTTCCTTTTATGGGAAATCGCCTGTCTGAATATTACCGAACGGCTATTCTATAAAACCGCATACAGGTCAATCATAGGTATTCTCACATTCCTGCTTTATAATCTCCTGCAGTTTAAGAAAATCCTCAAATGCAGCCGGCTTGCTTGACGGATTTCTGAGGAGTGCTGCCGGGTGCAAAACAGGCATCATAATGACACCGCCCTTTCTAAAGAGTCTTCCGTGTTCGGCTGTAATTTTTATATCGGGTTTTATAATTTTAGCCGCCGCAATTCGTCCAAGACATACAATAATTTTTGGTCTAATAATGGCAAACTGCCGTCTTAGCCACGGTATGCAAAGTTCTTGCTCATCCGGCAGGGGATCCCTGTTATGCGGAGGACGGCATTTTACTATATTTGCAATATAAATATTTTTATGCCTGTCAAGGTCAATAGCAGTGAGCATTTTGTCAAGCAATATTCCTGCTTTTCCGACAAACGGTTCACCTTTTATATCCTCCTGCTCACCCGGTCCCTCGCCGATAAACATAACCTCCGCATCACTGACACCAACTCCAAATACCACATTATGCCTGCCTGCACATAAATTACATTTTTCACAATCAAGACATTGTTTTTCCAATTCCGACAATTCCGCCGACTTTTTTTCGTCCATATTTATCCCCCAAACTGATTTTCTGCACTTTTTATCATTCTATCATAATAATTTACCTTTTACAATCCGTTATATAAAAATCATTATTGTATAGCTCAACCAGAAAATATGGAAGCAATTAACAAAAAAATAAAAGCACAAAAGAATATCGAGCACAAGCTTTGCCGGAAATGTATTTTTCGGCGGATTATTTATAAATCTTATCCTTATATATAAAATCAACAGCAACGGCAGAATACACTTTGCAAGAAATCCGCCCATACCGCCAATATTTAGGGAAAGAAGCGGATTCGCCTCTATAAAAAGACCGCTTGAAATGAGAATAAGGGTAAACAGATAATCCGACAGATTTAGAAAATATAAAAATGTAAATCTGTTATCCAGTGCACATTCCGATGTCATAAAGGATATTATTTTTTTCATATCTTACTCCTTAAATTTTCAAAGTATAAAATTGTAAAGAATTAAATAAAGTCCGCACTTGACAAAAACAGGCTTTATGTAGTAGTATTAAGATGTATTTGTAATTTCGGAGGGTAAAAAAATGTCAAAGAAACCATTTATAACAAAAGAAATGGCTGAGGATATAATCAAGCGTTTTCCCACGCCGTTCCATATATATGATGAAAAGGCAATAAGACAAAATGCAAGGGATCTTAATAAGGCGTTTTCGTGGAACAAGGGCTTTCGTGAATATTTTGCTGTAAAGGCTACGCCTAACCCTACCATCCTTAAGATACTTAAGGATGAGGGCTGCGGAACAGATTGCTCATCCTATACTGAGCTTTATATGAGTAAGAAATGCGGCTTTGAAGCTCCATATATAATGTTTTCCTCAAATGATACACCTGCCGAAGAATTTAAATATGCCAATGATATCGGAGCAATAATAAACCTTGACGATATCACGCATATTGAAACTCTTGAGAGGGCTTGCGGAATACCCGAAACAGTCTGCTGCCGATATAATCCCGGCGGAACATTCTCAATATCCACCACGATAATGGACAATCCCGGAGAGGCAAAATACGGCATGACAAAGGAACAGATAATTGAGGCATATAAGATACTGAAGTCAAAGGGTGCAAAAAAATTCGGTATTCATTCTTTCCTTGCCTCAAATACGACAACCAATGAATATTACCCGACTCTGGCTAAAATACTTTTTGAGCTGATCGTTGAAATCAAGGAAAAAACGGGAATAGAAATAAGCTTTATAAATCTTTCGGGCGGAGTAGGTGTGCCATATACTCCCGATAAGGAGCCGAACGATATCTTCGCTATCGGTGAGGGTGTGCATAGAGCATTTGATGAGATACTCGTACCTGCCGGTCTTGGAGAAGCAAGCATATATACCGAGCTTGGTCGTTTCATGCTTGCCCCATACGGACATCTTGTCACAACAGTAATTCACCAAAAGCATATACATAAGGATTATATAGGTGTGGATGCCTGTGCCGTAAACCTCATGCGTCCTGCAATGTACGGTGCCTATCACCACATTACGGTTCTCGGCAAGGAAAATGCCAAATGCGACCATACCTATGATGTAACGGGCTCCCTTTGCGAAAACAACGACAAATTTGCAATAGACCGCGAGCTTCCGAAAATTGATATCGGAGATATACTCGTAATTCACGATACTGGTGCACACGGCTTTTCAATGGGTTACAATTACAACGGAAGGCTTAAATCCGCCGAGCTTCTCCTCAGAGAGGACGGCTCTGTCGTTGAAATAAGGAGGGCGGAAACACCCGAGGATTATTTTGCAACACTTGAACACTACTGGGATGTAATTGAATGACAATATTATTATTGACAGAAAAAATTAAAATTACGCCGTTGGAGGGAAATTTCCGGCGGCGTATTTTTATGATATAGGAATATAAGCAATTTAGTTATTTTGCACTTATTTTTTTCGATAATATATTCAAAAAAATACTTATTTAACAAAATAATTATTGACTTGCAATAGGTGTAATGTTAAAATATATTTAAGAGATGGTGTCGCAGAATATGTACACTTCCCGTACTGTCTGTTTGTTAATTTACATTTAATTTAATGTGCTATGTATGCCGGAGGATATCACCATGATTAAAATTGAGAATGTCACAAAAACCTATAATAAAACCGTTCGTGCGCTTGACAATATAAGCTTTTCCGTTGGCGGCGGCGAAATTGTCGGGTTTATCGGTCCAAACGGATCAGGTAAAACAACAACTATGAAAATACTAACAGGAATTATAAAACCCGATTCTGGCAAGGTCATGATTAATGGCTTCAACATAAAAGACGATCCGATAAAGGCGAAGCAATCTATTGGTTATATTGCCGATAATCCCGATATATTTCTCAGACTCAAGGGTTCGGAATTTCTTGAACTTATAGGCGATATATATAAGGTGCCGACAGATGTCCGCCGCAAGCGTACGGAGGGGCTTGCCGAAAAATTTGGTCTGACAGAGGCTCTCGGATCTCCGATGATTAGCTATTCCCATGGTATGCGTCAAAAAATAATGGTTATAGCCGCCCTTGTCCATAAGCCCCCGGTATGGATTCTTGATGAGCCTATGATCGGACTTGATCCGAAATCCGCCTTTGAGCTTAAACAACTGATGCGTGAACATACAAAAGAGGGAAATGCCGTATTTTTCTCGACCCATGTTCTTGAGGTTGCAGAAAAGCTGTGTGACAGGGTAGTTATTATAAAAAACGGACATATACTCTATAACGGAACACTGGATGAACTTGAAAAACAAAACAAAAACGAATCCCTCGAAAATATATTCCTGGAGCTGACTGAAAAATGAAACTTTACTTTAGACTGGTATCGGCTCTTATAAAGGGTGTTGAGCCAAATGACAAGGAGAAAAAACGCAATAAAATATTCTATGTTGTAATGTCAATAATAGCTGCATTCGGAATAATGCTTCCTATGGCATTTTTTGTCGGGGTTATCATATATACCGTAACAGGCGCACTGACACAGACCGGCACACAGGAAAACGGCATTGAAATGTTCCTGCATCTCATAGAGGCATTTTCGTTTATATTCGGACTCAATGTTTTCTTTTCGGTATTTTATTTTTCGGGAGATATTGAGAACCTTCTTCCCCTGCCGCTCAAACCATATCAGATTATTGCCTCCAAATTCACAGCAGCAATGATAAGCGAAAGTGTAATGGAATGTATCGTCATAATAGCCGCACTGACAGGGTATATATTTGGCGGAAATATGCCGCTGTATTCATGGTTAATCTCAATAATCGGTACACTTACTATGCCGATATTGCCGCTCATATACTG
>CANRAN010000076.1 GCA_947628595.1 uncultured Clostridia bacterium
AAAAGGAAATATCCGTATGTTAAGGTTGTAATAGGTGAAAAGGAAAACAGCTTTACATCAGATAAGATGCTCAATTTATCTATGTTTTCGGGTGTGTCTGTTGAAAAATTCAATGCCGATATACTTGTGAGGAACGGCACAATACTTGATTTCGGAGAAGAAAAAATTGAGGTTATTGAAACCCCCGGACATACAGTTGGCGGTGTTTCCTACCGTATAGGTAATAATCTATTCACAGGTGATACGCTTTTTCATGTGTCAATGGGAAGGACGGATTTTCCGACAGGGAACGCACAGCAGATTATGAAGTCACTGAAAATACTTGCAGAGCTTGACGGAAATCCGAATGTATATTGCGGGCATGGGAATAGTACAACGCTTGAATTTGAAAGAAAAAATAATCCGTATATGAGGGATAGCTTATTATGATAGTCTATATAGATAACCATACGTTTCATTATGAAACAGAAAACCTTGTAAGACTCTTTTTTCCAAATGAAAAGATAAGCATAGAAAAGGAAATACCCGAGGATATAGTGCCGCCGTACATATATACATCAATGAGGACAGATGATAAAACAGTAAATGCACATATTGATGTAAGGGTAAATATGGGAGTGTTTGATAAAACTTCTGTAAAGGATATCAGCTTAACAACCGATGATTTTGAAAAAACAGCCGAAAGAGAGATGGCTGTTTGCCTTTACACTCTTTTGTCGGAGTTTACGGGTACAAAAAAACCGTGGGGTATTCTTACGGGGGTTCGTCCGATAAAGCTTTTCAGACGGCTTTCGGACGAAAAAGGAAAAGAATATGCGGAAAGCTATTTCAGGGATAAATTATTGGTATCGGACGAAAAAATAAGGCTTAGTGAATGGACGGAAAAAAACGAAAGAAAAATACTTGCATTGAGTACACCAAGGTCGGTAAGTCTTTATATATCAATACCATTCTGCCCGTCAAGATGCTCGTATTGCTCGTTTATATCACAAACGGCTGACAAGGCTAAAAAGCTGATTGCACCGTATTTTGAGCTGCTTTGCAGGGAGATTGAATATACTGCCGAAATAGTCAAAGACAAAAAGCTTACACTCGAAAGCGTGTATATAGGCGGAGGGACTCCGACAACGTTGAGTGCGGAACAGCTTCGTATTCTTATAAGAACCATAAGGAACAGTTTCAATATGTCGGTATGCCGTGAATTTACCGTTGAGGCGGGCAGACCGGACACGATAGATGAGGAGAAGCTGAAAGCAATATCAGAAGGTAAGGTTGACAGGATAAGCATAAATCCGCAGACACTCAACGACAATGTTCTTGAGGTGATAGGACGAAAGCATACCTCGGCACAGGTTTTGGATGTATTCGGTCTTGCAAGAAAAATCGGGTTCGGTAATATTAATATGGATCTGATAGCAGGACTTCCCACAGATACAACCGAAAGCTTTTCGGATACGCTTGAAAGAATATCAGAACTTGACCCCGAAAGCATAACAGTACACACGCTTTCGCTAAAGCGTTCGTCAAGACTAACATTACAGGGTCATTCCATAGGAGAGGATAATGCGGCGGCGAAAATGCTTGCACTTTGCTTAGAAAGACTACCACAAAATGGGTATGAACCGTATTACCTTTACAGGCAAAGCCGTATAGAGGGAGGACTTGAAAATACGGGTTGGTCAAAAAAAGGATATGAGGGAATATATAATGTATTTGTTATGGACGAAACACATACAATATTAGGCTGCGGAGCAGGAGCGGTGACAAAGCTTAAAAATCCGTACGGGAATGAGCTTACAAGAATATTTAATTATAAATACCCATACGAATATATCAGTGGGTTTGAAGAAATACTCAAAAGGAAAGAGCAGGTGAGAGCTTATTATGACGAATTACCTTAATACCTACCGAAGATATGCCTATGATATCGACAGGATCAACTATGAGGCAAAAAATGATCCGAAAAGACTTATTGAGCTGAATGAAAATCTCCTCAAAAGGGATCTGGGGTTTATAGCAGATAGGCTTTTTGAGGCAAAGGAGGACAGACATATTGTACTTTTGTCGGGACCGTCAGGCAGCGGAAAGACAACCTGTGTAAAAAAACTCGGAGATGAGCTAAAAAAACATGATATTGATGTGATACAGGTTTCAATGGATGATTTTTACCTCGGAATGGACAGGGTACGCAGACTTCCGGACGGCCGCCCCGATTTTGAGTCGGTTGATGCACTTGATATACCGCTTATCAAAAAGACAATGAATGATCTTCTGACATACGGAGAATGTGTACTTCCAAAATATGACTTTACAAGGAGCGTGCGTTCGGATCGGACGAAAAAGGTTCAGCTTGCAAAAAACAGTGCGGTTATAATAGAGGGTATTCATGCACTTAATCCCGTTTTCAGTGCTGGTATGCCCGTTGGAAATGTGGTAAAGCTGTATGTGAGCGTCAAGCAGGGGATAAAGGATGACGAGGATTATGTCCTCACAAACAAGGAAATCAGATTTATCCGAAGACTTGTAAGGGATCACAGCTACCGCAGAGTGGAGCCTGCATATATGCTCTCCATGTGGGAAAGCGTTATAAACGGTGAAAAAAAATATATAAGACCATACAGATATACAAGCGATTTTACAATAAATTCCATACACATATTTGAGCCGTGTATTATGAAAAGGTTCGCACTTGCTCTGTTATCCGAAATTACGGATGATAATCCGCATATTGAATTTGTTGAGCATCTCAAAGCCTCACTTGAAAGATTTGAGGATATTGACTCAGGTTTAATTCCGCAGGATTCATTAATACGTGAATTTATCGGCGGAGGCAGCTATGAATATTAGAAATTCTCAAAAAATTTGATTTTTCATTGAAAATTCGTCAAAAATCCTTGAAGAACGTAAATAAAAATGTTATAATCTACATTGTAAAATTTTTCTGCAAAGGAGATCTAAACCATGGGTATTTTTGAAGATGTACTTCTGAATGCAAGAAGCGCCGTTGATGCGGTAGGAAAAACAGCAGGCAAGGTTATTGATTCATCAAAGCTGAGACTTGCCGCTGCCGATCTGAAATCGGAAATTTCACACAAATATCAGATTCTCGGTCGTGTGGTATATGAGGAAAGTGCCAAAGGAAAAGATTTTTCAAAAAACAAGACGGAGCTTATAGAGAAAATTACAGAGCTTAAGACACAGCTTGACTCGGTAAATGATCTTATAGCCAAGGCTTCAAATAAGAAAAAATGCAGCTCATGCGGTGCATATAATGCGAAAAATGCACAATTTTGCAGCAAGTGCGGAGAAAGACTTGCGGACGAGGAGGACGAGAGTGTCCTCACAGACGATATGAAAGATTTCACAGAGGATAACTTTGAGGATGACGATCTGTTCTGAGCTGATATCGTTTCCGAAAGGATGTGCTTAAGTGAAACAAAAGAGTAAAGAGAGGAAGTCGCAGTCATTTCTCAAGGGTGCAATGGTGCTTGGCACAAGCATGATAATAGTGCGTCTTATGGGAATGGTGTATAAGATACTTCTGTCGGCAATGTATGGCGGAGTTGGCACAGGACTGTTTAATTCTGCCTATGCATTGTATAACCCCTTGTTTACACTGTCAACAGCAGGCTTTCCGATAGCGATTTCAAGAACGGTGTCGGAAAGCATAACGAAAAAACGATACAGGGATGTGCGTCAGATACATAAGCTTGCCGTGCCGATTTTTGTGGTTGCAGGTTTGCTTTGTTTTCTGATAATGGTTATCGGCAGCTTTATATATGTGAATGTGATAAATGCACCGAATGCGATTTTTGGTCTTTTGTGCCTTTCCCCGACAATATTTTTCGGTTGTCTGCTCTCGATTTACCGTGGCTGCTTTGAGGGTATGAGGAATATGACCCCCACGGCAATATCGGAAATAATCGAGGCATCATGTAAGCTGTTTTTAGGATATACCGCCTCATATATCACAATGAGGCTTTGCATGAATGAGTATTACAGCAGCGGATATGTTTTAGGAGTGAAATGCGCAAGCGAAACCGAGGCAAATGCCGTTATTGTACCTGTTGCAATAGGGGCGGCGATAACAGGTATATCACTCGGTTCGTTCTTTGCTTTCCTGTACCTGTTTATAAAATATCGAAGGAACGGCGACGGAATAACGGTTGAGGAGCTGAGAAATTCCCCTCCGCCGAGGAAAAACGGTGTTATCATACGCACACTTGTACACACGGCAATACCGATAGGTCTAAGCTCGATCATAATGAGTCTTGCGGATATGATAGATTCCACACTCGTTCAGAGAAGAATTTACAATATAATGGAAACAAATCCCGATGCACTTCTGAATGTGTATGGTTCGCTTATTCCTGACGAAATACTCTATTCAGGCGACACACATATCTATTTGTACGGCTGCTATGGAATTGCACTCACGTTGATGATGCTCGTTACGGCTGTTACACAGGTATTTGGAACAACGGCACTTCCGTCTGTCACGGCAGCATGGGCAGGCGGGGATAAGTCAAAGCTTAAGCAGAGTATTGAAACCGTGTTGAGGGTTACGGTTCTTGTAACGATACCGGCAGGTATAGGAATGTCCGTGCTTTCTGAGCCGCTGCTTTCACTAATATACAACAGTCCGAGCGTAGCGAATGAGGTTGAGATAGGCTCAAGGGTTCTTGCCGTTATGGGCATATCGGTTATCTTTATAGCAACGAGTACACCTATATGCAGTATGCTTCAGGCAGTGGGAAGAATGGATGTGCCGCTCAAATTATTTGTTGTCGGTATGATAATAAAAATAGTTGTCAATTATGTTCTTGTAGGCATACCCGAGATTAATATTCAGGGAGCGAATGTCGGTTCTATTGTATGCTATGGCTTTGTTACGGTGACTGCCATGTTTATACTTTGCAGGGAAACGAAAATCATTCCGGATTTTGTTTCAATACTCGTAAAGCCGCTTATAGCGGCGGTTATATGCGGAGTCAGCGCATACTTTTCCGAGATTTTTTATGATTTCTTTATGGTGCAGAGCTTTGCAACGATTTGTGCTGTGATTACGGCGATAGTAGTGTATATAATTGCGCTGTTGCTGATAAGGGGAATCAAGCGGGAGGATATTCTGCAAATGCCGAAAGGAAATAAAATTGTAAAGATACTTGAAAAACGAAGACTTATAAGGTAAAATGGTATTTGTGCTGTTTATACGATAGGAGAGTTATGGTTGATTTTGAATTTAAGGATAGATATGATACCGGGGATCTGATTGAAATAGTCAAGCTTTTGCGTTCTCCGGGTGGCTGCCCTTGGGACAAGGAGCAGACACACGAATCAATAAGGAAGGATTTTATTGAGGAGGTCTATGAGGCTGTTGAGGCTATTGACGAGAAGAATCCGGAGCATCTTCGTGAAGAACTTGGAGATGTATTACTTCAAGTTGTTTTCCATACTGTGCTTGAAGAAGAAAAGGGTGGCTTTGTATTTGATGATGTGACGGACGAGGTATGCAGGAAGATGATAATACGTCATCCGCACGTTTTCGGGGATGTCAGGGCTGATACAACGGATCAGGTACTGAAGAACTGGGACGAGATAAAGATGCGGACACATTCTCAGAAAACGGTTTCGGAAGCGATGGACGGAGTGGCGAGGACTTTGCCCTCACTTATGAGAGCTGAGAAGCTTCAAAAGAAAGCGAGGAAAGCGGGCTGCTCCGAGTGTGGAGAGGATGTATTGGATAAAATGCAGACTGCGCTTGATGATCTTAGGAAATCGTATAAAGAGGGAGATAGTGAAAGTTGCTGTGGGGAGCTTGGCAGGCTTTTATTTTCCGCAGCCGGTTTGTCGGAAATTATGGGTTCCGACTGTGAGAGATTGCTGTATGATACCTGTGAGGAATTTATAGATAATTATAAGAGAAATGAGGGGACATAAGTTCCGTGCAGGTATTGGATATACAGGGCTTATTGAAATAACGGTGAGCCTAATATGGAAAGAAATTTCTAATAAAACAAGGGGGATTTTAAAATGAACAAATCTGAGCTTATTTCAGCAGTTGCCGAAAAGGCAGAAATGTCAAAGAAGGATGCGGACGCAGCAGTTTCTGCGCTTCTTGATGTTATTATTGAGAACGTAGCAAACGGAGAGGAAATCCGTATTGTAGGTTTCGGTACATTTGAGCGTCGTGAGAGAAAGGAAAGAACCGGAAGTGATCCTCGCACAGGCGAGAAGATACAGATTGCGGCATCCAAAGTACCTGCATTCAAGCCCGGCAAGTCCTTCAAGGAAGCTGTATCAACCAAATAAGCGTGCGGCTGCTGCGGCGGAGTGCCTCCGCTGTCAATTTGCGTTTTCGCTCACTGCGTTCGCTCTGACTATTGTGGCGGTGAGTTTGTGTCCGCAATAGTAAGTTTGCCTGTCGGAGTGTGGCAGAAAGTATCGAGAGCGACTCTGACGAGCCGCTCCGCCATGAGAAAGTTATGACAATAAAGCGGCAGTTTTAGGT
>CANRAN010000077.1 GCA_947628595.1 uncultured Clostridia bacterium
ACCTCGGATATATTATCCATATATTATCCTCTCCTGTTAATAATATTTCTGAGCCTTGTACCCGAGCTTTGCACATGGCATATAGCCATTGCAAGTGCATCAGCGGTATCATCCGGTTTAGGAACACTTTCAAGCTTGAGAAGTCTGCGTGTCATTTCCATAACCTGCGGCTTTTTCGCCTGACCGTACCCCGTCACGGCAAGCTTTACCTGCAAGGGTGTATATTCGCTTATCGGGATATTATTCATCTGAGCAGCAAGAAGAATAACTCCCCTTGCCTCTGCAACTGCTATTCCTGTTTTCTGATTATTATGAAAATACAACCTTTCAATCGACATTTCGTCCGGATCATTCCTTATTATTATCGAAACAAGCTCATTATAGATATATTGAAGCCTTTTCGGAAACTCCATATCTGCCTGTGTTGTTATTGCTCCGTAATCAAGCGGAAAATACTTTCCTCCGCTGTACTCTATAACCCCGTAACCAACAATAGCATAGCCCGGGTCAATTCCTAATATCTTCATAAAATTTTCCATTCCCCGATAAAAACATATAGTACAGATATAATAACATATTTTTGTAATTTTATCAACCATTACTAAACAAAAAGAGCCATTGTACAAATAATTGTACAACAGCCTCGTTTCTTACGGCTTATAAAACCATGGTACGGTTTTCCATAATAAAATTTTATTTCTTAAATCGCTTTTTGTGTATCTTGAAAAATCAAGATATCTGTCATAGTCCTTGTTTTTCATAATTTTCTTTATTGAGGATGATCTGAAACCCTCCGATAAAAGCTTATCTATACAGTTCATTATAACGGACGGCAACTTCTGAAATTCCAACGCCTCAAGAAGTATTTTGTCATCCTTATGATATTCCCTCGCAACAGAAAAAACCTTTATCATGGCTTCAAATCTTTCAAAGCAGTTATTCCCAACATTTGAAGCATTATCCCCGATTGATTCATTCTTATAATCCCTCTCAGGTTTTATTTTTGAAAAAGCTACCTTTGGTGAACGAAGAAGAACATTATAGATAAAAGCCTCCGCATAGCCTATCCTACAATCCTCATAAAAACGTACACCGCTGTCTATGAGAAATTCCCTGTTAAACATAACGGCGGTAAAATCCATTGTAATTGACGAGTGTATAAGGCTGACAACAAGGTCTTCCCCTGTAACTCCGTCAGAAATAAGTATCCTGTTACCCTCATCTGTTTCGGGTGCGGCAAATATAAAATCTGCACCCTTTTCCTCGGCAAGAGAAAAATATTCGGAAATGTAATTTTTATAAAGTCTTGATGGATAAACAAAGGTAATATACTTTCCGCCTGCCTTATAAATTCCCGTATTCAATGCCGAACTTACAGTCCCTCCACCGCTTTGTATTACATACCCGGAAAGACCCTTTTGTTTTATCATGTTAAGGGCTCCAAGGACTCCCCCGTCCGTGGAATTCATATCCGTTACAATAAATTCTATATTAATATTCTCATTTTCCGAGGATAATTTATCAATTATCTCAACTGTCTTTCTCCCGTTGTTTTTTGATGGTATTATAACCGAAATATCTGCTTTTGCCATAATATTACAGCTCCAAATTCATTTGTATTTATTATAGCACAAATCACTTGAAAATTCGGTAAAATCAGTATAGAATTTTAATAATTTTCTAAAATTAAATTTGTTTATATTGCACAATCATTTCCCAAGCTCACTTTTTATGATATCTGCCGTTTCATTTGCAAGCCTTTTAATTTCAGCCTCATTCTTCCCCTCAAGCATAACACGGACAAGCGGCTCTGTGCCCGACATACGAACAAGTATTCGTCCGTCCTCCCCAAGTGTCTGTTTTACCGAATTTATCTTCTCGGATATAGCAGTATTATTACTGAAGGACTGCTTTCCCTCAGGTGTCACCTCTATATTCACAAGCACCTGCGGATATTTTGTCATAAGTGTAGAAATACTTGAAAGCTTGGCTTGCCTGCGGTTTATAAGGCTGAGCAACTGTACAGCGGTAAGCTGTCCGTCACCTGTTGTCGCATAATCAAGAAATATAACATGGCCCGACTGCTCCCCGCCGAAATTATATCCCTCTCTGAGCATTTCCTCAAGAACATATCTATCGCCGACATCCGTTACAGCAAAATTAAGCCCATTATCTTTACAGAAAATCCCGAAACCCATATTTGACATTACTGTTCCTACTGCCGTTCTCTTGCTCAGCTTACTGTGTGAGTCAAGGTCCAACGCACATATAGCCATTATGAAATCTCCGTCAATTATCTCTCCGTTTTCGTCAACTGCAAGACATCTGTCTGCATCCCCGTCAAACGCTACACCGAGGTCAAGCTGATTTTCAACAACATAGCTTCTGAGCCTTTCCATGTGCGTTGAGCCGCATTTATCATTTATATTGATACCGTCAGGCTTATCCGAAAGCATACTGCATTTTGCCCCGAGTTTCGTGAACAGCTTTTCAGCTGTAACAGATGAGGAGCCGTTTGAGCAGTCTATCGCTATATTCATTCCGTCAAGTCGATAATCCACTGTGGAAATTATATGGTCAATATAATCGTCAACAGCTGTATCCGAATAAGTTACCCTGCCTATGCCGTTTCCCGTAGGCTGAGGATAGGGCTTTTCATTATCAAGTACAATCCTTTCAATTTCCTCCTCAAGTGCATCGGGAAGCTTATAGCCGTCAGAGGAAAAAAGCTTTATCCCGTTATATTCAAAGGGATTATGTGATGCAGATATCATTATTCCTGCATCTGCGTTATACTTCTTTATAAGATATGCCACTGCCGGTGTCGGTACTGCACCGAGAAGCACAACATCCGCACCAACCGAGCAAAGTCCTGCTATGAGAGCACCCTCGAGCATATCCGAGGATATTCTTGTATCCTTTCCTATTACAACCTTCGGATGTTTTTCCGTTGTATTATCTGTGAGCACCATTGCCGCCGCTCTTCCTATATTCATTGCGGCCTCTATTGTAAGCTCTGAATTTGCCACGCCTCTGGCACCGTCTGTACCGAACAATCTGTTTTTGTACGTAACCTCCGCTGTTCTGCCCATAACTGATTCTCCTTCTGAATTTTTATATTCTGTTATCAATTTTATGTTTACAATAACACAAAAATGCAGTTCCCGAGGCATTATCTGCCGAAAATTCGGGTTTTGCAAAATATGCGTCAAACTTTTTTTCAAAATTATTCTTAATTATACTATTCGACATAACCCCTCCCGAAAACACAACCGGAAAACCTTTGTATTTATCGAGGAGCTTAAGACACATTTCCTCTATTGTTTTTTCTACATATTTAAGGCACAATCCACTGATATATTCTCTTTTCCTGCCTTCTCCGTATGCCCTGCGGCAAATATTTTCAACACCCGAAAGACAGCAGTCAGCCCCCTTTAGTGTTGCTTTTACACTAAGCTTTTCCGTATTTTCAAGTGCAAGCTTCTCAAGCTCCTTGCCGCACGGAAAGGAGAGTCCGAGCATAACTCCAACCCTGTCTATAAGCTGCCCTGCATTGAGATCAAGGGTATGGGCAGCTATTTCGGTATTAATTATCCTTTCTTTATCGGGAGAAACAAGTATTGCCTCTGTTGTTCCCCCCGATACATGGAAAGCTAAAAATTGTTTTTTCATTAGTTCCGTCTTATTGGCGGAATATAATGCGGCAGCAATATGACCACTCTGGTGTGAAAAACTATACAACGGCACTTTCAGCACTGAGGACAAAATTTCCGCAGTGCTCAAACCCACTGTAAAGCAGGGCATATATGAGCCCTCAACATCCCTGGGACGTGAGGTTACGCCTATTGCCACTATTTTTCCCCCGAATCCGTCAAGAAGCTCTGAAATAATCCGAGGGAGCTGCCGCACATGGTGAAAAACAGCATCACTTTGTCTTAGCCCGCATTCCCCGTTTCTGACAGGTAAAAGTCTTTTTCGGAAGAGCATTGAGCCGTTTTCACTGTTATAAAGTGAAGCTGATGTCGTATAGTTGCTTGTATCTATTCCGAGAAAATACGGCATTACTCTCCACCGCTTTTCTTTTCAAGTTGCTTTGATACAGAACCGAGCACACCGTTTACAAATGAGCCGTCCGAGGGAGTCGCATATTCCTTTGCGAGCTCCACTGCTTCATTTATTGATACACCCACAGGAACATCCTCTCGATAAAACATCTCGTAAACCGCTATACGCATGATTGTAAGCGTTACCTTGGATATCCGGCTCTTTTTCCAGCTTTTCAGATTTGCTTCAATATAACCGTCAATTTCCTCGAGCTTTTCTTCAACACCTCTGACCAATTCCTTGGTGTACTTTCCTATCTCGGCATCCCTTGCATCCCTTGCGTCCTCCATAATAGTATCCATACTATCCTTCTGAAAGATCTGCTCAAACAAAAGATAAAATGCCTGCTTTCTCTCTTCACGGCGTCCGTTTTTCCTGCTTTCATTGTTTTTAGAATTTTCGGTCATAGCAATTTCCCTTTCATTCGCATTATCCGTTATAGCTTACCTTATGAAATACCTTCTTGCCCTTTTTGATTACTATATAACCATTCTCGGTAAATCTGTCAGCTGTAATTTCCGCCTTTTCATCCGTTACCTTTACATCATCCACTGCTATTCCGTTCTGCTTTATAAGCCTGCGTGCCTCAGCCTTGGACGGCACAAGCTTAACAAGAAACAACAGGTCTATCAGTCCGATTTTTCCGTCTGTCAGGTCAGCTGACGTAATTTTGCTTGTCGGCATATCTTCGGAATTTGTCTTAGAAGCAAAAAGCGATCTCGATGTATTAAGCGCCTTGTCTGCCTCCTCATCACCGTGCACAAGCTTTGTAAGCTCATAGGCAAGTATTTCCTTTGCCTTATTAAGCTCACTGCCTTCCCATTTTTCCATTTCCTCTATTTCCTCAATCGGTACAAACGTAAGCATTTTAAGGCATTTTATTACCTCTGTATCACCCACATTTCTCCAGTACTGGAAAAACTCATACGGGCTTGTTTTTTCGGGATCAAGCCATACCGCACCCTTTTCTGTCTTTCCCATTTTCTTTCCCTCCGAATTGAGGAGGAGATTAATAGTCATTGCATACGAATCCTTTCCGAGCTTACGGCGTATAAGCTCAGTTCCCCCGAGCATATTGCTCCACTGATCGTCACCGCCGAATTGCAGATTACAGCCGTATCTCTTGTAAAGAGAATAGAAGTCATAGCTTTGCATTATCATATAGTTGAATTCAAGGAAACTCAGTCCTCTTTCCATTCTCATCCTATAACACTCCGCTGTAAGCATTCGGTTTACGCTGAAGCAGGCTCCGACCTCCCTGAGAAGATCGACATAATTAAGATCGAGAAGCCAATCTGCATTATTTACAATAAGCGCCTTATCGTCTGAAAAATCAATAAATCGGCTCATCTGCTTTCTGAAACATTCGCAATTATGCATTATATCTTCCTTGGTAAGCATTTTCCTCATATCCGTCTTACCTGTTGGATCACCTATAAGACCTGTTCCTCCACCAAGCAGTGCAATAGGCTTATTACCTGCCATTTGCAATCTCTTCATAAGGCAGAGTGCCATAAAATGCCCGACATGAAGACTGTCCGCTGTCGGGTCAAAGCCTATATAGAATACTGCCTTCCCTGAATTAATCAGATCCCTTATTTTCTCCTCGTCTGTTGTCTGTGCTATCAGACCTCTTCTCTGAAGCTCCTCATATACTCCCATGGCTTTTTGTCCTTTCAATTTTCCGGGGGAATAAAAAAAACACCCCCTGATTTAACAGAGGGCGATCATAACCGCTGTACCACCTCAATTTATCGTTACCTCACGGTAACGACCTTTACGGGTACCTTTATACCCATGCACTTTAACGGGTGCAAATCGGATAAGGCTACTTAATAATAAATATTGTTTACCCACCGGCTCAAGGATGTATTTCTGTCGACACCGACGAATATTTGCACCAACCATATTCTCTCTGCGGACGGACTTCCGGCATACTTCTTCCTATCATAGCTGTTAAGGAACAGTATATCTTTTTTTCATATTTTTGTCAACCCCTGCTGTTACACTTAGCAATTTTTGTCAAATTCCGTTGTACTTTATCAGAACTAAAATTTCCGCAGTATTCTAATTGATATGATAATTGTGTATCATGCAATGGGGATATTATCATGGAAATTAACTTTGAAAAAAAATGCTTCTCAAAAAAGGAATGATTGTAGATTCGACATTTATTGAAGCTCCCTCGTCAACCAAAAATAAGAAAAAGGAACGAGATCCTGAAGCACATTCCGCAAAAAAAGGGCAATACATGGCACTTTGGGTACAAAATGCACATTGGCGTTGACCGTGACAGCGGGCCGGTTCATCATGTAAAAACGACATCAGCAAATGAACATGATGTTACAGCTACAAGTG